>UQXM01000132.1 GCA_900545035.1 uncultured Fusobacterium sp.
CAGACAGTTCTTTCATAATATCATTAACATATTTTGCAGGGATTGAAAACAGAAGACCATATAGAAGTAATTACAATTAAAAATATCAATTTAGAAGAAGATGATAAATATAAAGAACTTTTGATAAATCAGCTTGACTGGTGCAATAAAAAAGAAAATACAGATAATATCTGCAAAAAAGCTGAAAAATTATATAACGAAATTTTAAATAAAAAAGAACAGAGTAAATTTTGGAACAGATGTTGTAATTTTTCTTTATTGGAAGAAAAAGCATTTGAATATTAAAAATATACTTTTATTTCAATACATGATATTATTAATATAGGAGCAGATATTTGTAAAAAAGAGAGGTGAGTTGTATGGATAAAAAATATATATTGCAAAAATTATCAGAAATAGATAAAAATGAATTTGGGATAAAAAAAATAGGTTTATTTGGAAGCTTTTCAAGAGATGAGCAAACAGAAGAGAGCGATATAGATGTTTTTGTTGAATTAAAATTTGAAAAAGGATTATACAGAAATTACTGTAATCTTCAAGATTATTTAGAAAAAATATTTGGAAGAAAAGTTGATTTACTGACATCGGGACATATGGAATATAAATATCATAGTCCTAATGTTATAGAATACAAAGAAAAAGTGAAAAAAGAGATTTTGGAGAGTATAATTTATGTTTAAGAAGCAAAAAAGAACTATAGAACAATATACTTATAAAAGGTATCAGAAACAGATTAGTTCACGAGTATTGGGGAACATCGATAGAAGTTCTTTATATAATAGCAACAGAAGAATTGGATGAGTTGCTGAAATATATATTAGAGATAAGGAAGTTGTCTGAATAAAACCCGAATAATAAATTGACTGATTGGTCATAAATATATATTTAAAAATAAATTAGATTTTATTAAAAACATAAAAAATTTATTTCAGAAAACATACAGGCTGTAATCATTAAAAATCAATACTTCTCAAAAATTATTGTACTGTTTTTGTAAAAAGAAAGTAAAAAAAATACAAAAATAACAAAAAAACTATTTACAAATTGTGAAAAATCGTGTATATTAAATAGTGAGGAGTATGTGTGCTCGTGAACATATACTAAATGAGAAAAGTTAAAATGAGAAATTTTTATTGAGGAGGATTTTATTATGAGAAAAGTAGCACTTTTATTAGCTTCATTAGGAATCATGACAGCAGCTTATGCTGAACAACCAAAATTAGAAGTAACACATGTAGGACAAGAATTCTATATAGAAAACCAATCTGGAAACTACGACTTAGATGAAGTAAGTTTATTCACAAATGTTGGATTAAAATATGGAGATAACTGGACATTTGGTTTACAAGCAGGTAAACAATGGGCAGTAAACTATGGAGATGACCATGATATCGTATCAAGTAATGCTCAATCAGCTGACAGATATCAATTAGATGCTTGGAGAAAAATCAATGATGATTTAAAATTAGGTTTCAGATTTAGAGGAACTGACGGATATGACAGATGGTATGTAAGATATGACTGGAAACACGGAATGTTATGGTCAGCAGGGGATATCTGGTATCAAGCTGAAAACCAAAAAGACGATACTAATGATAATATCCAATTTGAAGTATTCCCTATCGGGGTTCAATATGGACCAGTTAGAGTAGGATGGTTTGTAAACTATGTTCAACAATTAGGTGATATTAAAAATGGAGAAAAAGATGATTACTGGGAACATCAAATAAGAGCATATGCTACTCTTTATAAAGGAGAAAAATTAACTGTAACTACTCAAGGTAGATTTACTTTAACAGCTGATCAAGGTTATGAAGGAACTGAACCAAAATATAGACACTATGATGATTTTGGAAGAAACAGAATCTATTTAGGAGCTAATTACAAATATACAGATAATCTATCTTTATACTTTGACTATGGATATGAATTCAGAGATTGGAAATATGAAAATGAAGATAAAGAAGCAAATTATCATGCTGGAGAAAACTACCAAGAAATCACTATCGGATGGAAATATACATTCTAGTTTGATTTCTTAATCAACCGGAATTGAAAATAAAATAATAAAGGAAATTTAAAATTCCTTATAAGAAAGGACGGTATTGTTGTACCGTCCTTTTAATATAATACAGCGATATTGCTTTTTTGCATTTTTGTGATATGATTTCAGTTCTCTTTTATTAATAAAATTTTCTTGAAAAATAAAGGAAAATCGGGTATAATAAAATTGTCTGAATGAAAAAGTTCACATGTAAAAGTCAACTGAGAAAAAAGGTTATTATGCCAATAACCTTTTTTTATTTTTTGTATGTTTAATATATAAAGGTATGCCCTTAAGGGCGAGGTGCGAGATTATTTATTACGGCATACCATAATAATAACTACAATGATGAGAGTTACAGCAACTCCATCATTTAAAGAAATATTGACGGCTCCGATATTAAATATCATACGCCACCTCCAATTTGATAGATTTCTGCCTTGTTCAAGGGCAGAATAAAAGCCGTAAATTTCTTTACGGCTGATATTCTGAACATGAAACTTTCGTTTCTTAAAAATCTACCAATTTGAAGGTGTTTCACCCTTAAAGGTTTATACCTTATATATAAATTATAACAAAAAGATATAAAATTGTCAAAACTCTCTTGAAAAATAAAGGAAAATCGTGTATGATTATATCAGTTAAAGTAGAAAACATACAGATTTCTAAAAGATAAAAAAGGTTATTTTACCAGTAACCTTTTTTTCTTTTTCTAAATGTTTCTTTGAAATATTTGTACTTTGGATAAAAAAATGATACAATGTATTTGTTATTTAGTAAAGGTAATAAAAATATTCAGAAATGAGGTGCCTAAATGATAAAATCGGTATCAATAAAAAATTATAGAGGAATTAAAAATTTAGAATTAAATAATTTTAAAAAGTATAATTTTTTTGTTGGAGATAATGGAAGCTGCAAAACGACAGCTATGGAAGCTGTTTTTTCAGCAATGCCCAACGGAACATCTGCTCCGATTGTTGCTGCCAATTCAAGAGGAATGTTAGTTACTTCAAAAACATTTGATAGTTTTTTTTATAATACAGAAGAAAATAATAAAATAGAACTAATTTTAAATAATGAAATTTTTACAGAAATAACTACTTCAGAGACTAAAGAACTTTTAGTACTGAACGATAATGTTAATATTTTTAATACATCCAAAAATAAAGAAGATAAAAAATTATTATATAAATATAATCAAAAATTTAATGAAAATAATTTGTTGATGGAAGATATATACATTTCGGAAAACAATATGTTATCTTCAAATGTTGCTTTTAATGATAAAAAAAATTGGAATCAGATTATGGAAAAATATGGTTTATTTTGTTGGATGACACAGCTCACAAAATACAATCAAACAACTGCAAATACAATAAAGCAGATATTGGAAGATAAAAAGAAAGAAAAATTTTTAGAACTTTTAAAAATATTTGATTCTAAAATAGATGATATTTTTTCTGATGGACAGGTTATAAAAATCAGTAAAGAAGGAATGAAAAAATTAGTTCCAATTTCTGCATTTGGGACAGGAATATCAGCTATTTTAGATATATTATCATGCTTTACAGATAATACAAAAGTTATATTTATAGATGAGATAGAAACAGGAATACATTATGCTAACTTTCCAAAACTGATTGATGTTTTAATTAAATTATCAAATAAAAAAGATATACAGCTATTTTTTACTACTCATTCCAGAGAATTTATTGAAGATTTTTATAAAAATATTGAAAATAATAATGAAGTTTCATTATTTAGATTTGAAAATACAAAATCAGGAGTGAAATCAACATATTTTAATACAGATGAAGTCTTAAATAACATAGAGGCAGGGTGGGATTTAAGATGAAAGATGTAATTTTTATATGCGAAGGGATAACAGAAACTTCTCTGTTATGTAAAATATTTGAAAAAGAAGATATAGAATTAATAAAAGATTATGAAAAATTTGATAAATACAGTGAAAAAATTAAAGAAATAGGAAAAGTAAAAAATTTACAATAAAAATAGCAAATTTAAACGGAATAGATAAAAAGAAAGAATTTAAAAACAGATTTACAAAATTAAAAGAAAAAGAACTTGAAAATATAGAAAAGGTAATATTTATTGTAGATGCAGATTATACAGGAAAAAATGGCGGATTTGAAAACAGGGAAAAGGCTTGGAATGCTTTTAAAAAAAGTTTGGAAGAAGAGCTTTCAGCTTATAATATAGATTATAAATTTTATATTATGCCTGATAACGAAAATGATGGTATGAGTGAAAATTTATTAATGGAAAGTTTAAAATGCCGTGAAATATGTGAGTATATAAATAATGTAACAATACCGCATATTTTAAAATTACCATTGTGCAATATAAAAAATGAAGCAAAATCAGCTTTTACAATGATAGCAGCCACACAAGAACCTGTAAAACCTAAGCCTTCGTATTTTTTGGATAAATTTTTTGATGAAATGATAGATTATAATAATGAAAAAATTAAAAAGTTCAGAGATTTTATAATAAATAACATTTAAAAATTATTTTTTTACAATTTAAACTTTTAGAGAAAAGTATTCGTCTTAAGTGTGTAATAAAAATAATTCATAATAAAAGGATTCTCCTTCTTGGATTATTGTTATAATTTCTCATTCTCAAAATTTTCTCAAAAAAGTAAAATATAAATTGGATATTTAAAAAAGTATCCGATTTTTATTTTGCCAAAAATTAT
>UQXM01000133.1 GCA_900545035.1 uncultured Fusobacterium sp.
AAAAAATAGCTCCTTTAGTTTTTATGAATGATAAAGATGAAAAAGCTAAGAGATTTGATAATATTATATATAGTATTATTCTTATGATTTTAGAAAATAATTCTGTTTCAAAAGGAAATAAAAAGATAGTCTGTTATTATATGGATAAATTAGAAGAGGCTTCAAGAATAATAGCTGTAAAAAATAAGTTATCTTTGATAAAAGAAGTAAAATCTGAGGAATTTTGGAGAGAAAAAGATATTTTAAAATTTGAATATGTGCGTACTGAAATCCGTGATTTAATAAAGCTTATTGAAGAAGAAAATAGAAAAATAAAATACACAGATTTTGAAGATGTAATAACAGAAAGAAAAGAAGGAGAAAAAATAGATTCACCTTATGATTTTGAAGATTATAAATTAAAAGTGAACAGATATATTGAGGAAAATAAAAATAATGAGGTCATTTATAAATTAAGAAATAATATTCCTCTTTCACAGGAAGATTTTAAAGAGCTGGAAATGATTTTTACAGTGCAGCTGGGAAGTAAAGATGATTATGAACGAGAATTTGGGAAAACAGCTTTTGGAATATTGGTTCGTAAAATTGCTAAACTGGAACATGAAGCAGTAATGAAAGCTTTTTCAAAGTTTATTAATGAGCAATCTTTAAATTCTCAGCAGATTGCTTTTGTAAATAAAGTGATAGAATATATTTCAGAGAACGGATATATTGAAAATGAAAGCTTAACAAAAGCCCCTTTTGATAGACCTGTTAAATTTATTAATCTTTTTAATATAGAAAAATGTGGCAAGTTTATGGAAATATTAACAGAAATAAATAATAATGCCTGTATGCAGTAAAAAATTATGGGACTAAAAAATTTAAATATTTTTCAGTCCCATATATTTTTTAGATTTATTTTTTACGAGAAGGTTTTCCTGTGTTTTTGAAAATAAGTTCTTGTCCTGTTGAAGTAGTAAGAATTAAAGTATCTTTTTCAACTTTGTATTTTTCTACTTTTGCAAGAGCAGAGATATATTCAAATTCTTTTTCCATAGCTTCTCTCGGACCTGCCATAAGAGTGCTTCCCACATGAGATAATTTCATGTTATCTCCTGAAAGAGTGTATTTACCAAAATAGTTGTTTACACCTGAGAAACCAAAGAAGTTTTCTTCAGCAAAATTAATAGTGATTTTAACAGTATCTGTTGAAGTAGATAAAACATATTCTTTTCCTGTGATACTTTCAGGTGTTTTAGTTGAAAGTCCTGAACATCCCACAAAAGCAAAGATAAGAAGTAAACCTAATAATATTTTTTTCATAATATCCTCCTGAAATTTTGACCTGTCGGTCATTTTGTACAATTTAATTATAACAGATTTTCAGATAAATTAAAACACTTTATGCTATTTTCTGTTATATTTCTCTTTTTTGTTAATCACTTTTATGATAACAGCTGAGATTATTATAAGTATTATACTAACTAAATGTGGCGCTCTTATGTCAAAAATCATTAAATCTTCCGCTCTGAAAAAACTTACAAATATTCTTATAAGGCTGTAAATTATAATATAGCTGCACCACACTGTTCCTGTTGCTGCTTTTTTATTTTTCAGGTAAAACCATATGAATAAAAATCCTGTAAAGTTAAGAATAAGTTCATAAATCATGGCAGGATGAAGAGCTGTGTTCGGAAATTCCATACCTGCAGGAGAGGAGTTTGGAAATACTATTCCCCACGGAACTTTATCTTTAAAAGTCATTTTATCACTGAAAGAAAGTGAATTGTAATATGCAAACCACTCATAAAATTTTGGCTTTAAAGTAAAAATAACATTAAAAGGAGTGAAAGTAGGCACTCCGTAAATTTCTCCGTTCATAAAATTTCCGATTCTTCCGATTGCTTGTCCCAAAAGAAGAGGGGCTGCTGCAATATCTCCCAAAAGAAGAGGATTAAGTTTTTTAATTTTTCCGTAAATACATGTTCCTATAATTCCCCCGATAATTCCTCCGTGGATAGCCATTCCCCCTTTCCATACAGCAATTATATCTTGAGGGTAAAGAAGATAATAATCAAGATTGAAAAGAACATAATAAAGTCTTCCTCCGATAAGCCCCGAAATCATTGCCACGAAAGCATAATTTTCCACTGTATCGGGTGATATTCCTTTCTGCTTTCCATATCTTTTTCCCAGTTCGATTCCCAGTACAAAAGATACAGCATACATAAGTCCGTAATATGTGATTTTTAGTTTTCCTATTGAAAATAATATTGGATTCATAAGTTCTCCTTAAATTAAGTTAAGTATTCCTGCGTTTTAATTATAGCATTTTTTCGTTGTATAAGTGAACATCAATTTTATTGTACGGTATTTCAATATTCTTTTCTCCAAATTTTTTTATAATGTGCTGCATAAGATTTCCACGAGTGTTATAGTATTCATGGAAGCCTTTGTTTTCTGTCCAAACGAGAAATTCAATGTTTACAGATGAACTTTCGTAAGACATAATATTTATAAAAGGAGGTCTGTTATTTTCGATTCCGGGAAAAGTCTCAGCTATATTTTTAAGTTCTGCAACAGCGATTTTTGGGTCTGCTTCATAAGCAATGGGAACATCAAGCTGTATTCTTCTGTATTTGTTTGCATCGTAATTTATAATATTTTTACTGATGACAACATTGTTCGGAATAATTATTTTTCTGCTGTCAAGAGTATTTATACAGGTAGAAAATACTCCGATTTCACTTACTTCTCCCATAACATCATTCATTTCTATAAAATTTCCCACAGTAAACGGACGGGAAAAAAGAATAACCACTCCCCCTGCAAAGTTTGACAGAAATTCTTTCAGAGAAATTCCGATTCCAAGCCCTATTGCACTGATCATTGTTATGATTGACTGTTCTTTAAAACCAAACATAAGCATTCCAAAAAGAAAGAATACTGTATAAATTCCCAGTTTTATAAAAGATTTTGTAAATTGTTTTGCTCCTTTATCAATTTTTTTCAAAGATATTTTGTCAATATATTTATCAGTCAGTTTTACACATATTTTTCCTGTATACATAATCAGCAGAAAAACAGTTACTTTAATAAAAAGAATAACAGCATCTGCTGCAAACACCTGAAAAATGAGATTTCCGTTTTTATCTTCGATATTTTTTACAATGGTTAAAATATTATTCATTTTTCTCCTCCGCAGTATATAATTCTCATCTCCCATATACAGTATACACCAAAAAGCTTAAAGTCCAAAGAACTGCTTTTACTTATCTTGAAATTGTGATAAGATATAGTTAAAAAAAGATAAGAAATTTTTGAAGAAAGGAGTTTATAATGTCAAGAGTTATACTTCATTATGATATGGACGCATTTTTTGCTTCTGTTGAAATAAAAGAAAATCCCCGATACAAAAACAAACCTCTTGTTGTGGGAGAAAGTATTGTTACCACAGCAAGCTATGAAGCACGAAAGTACGGGATACATTCTGCTATGAGCACAGCAGAGGCAAAAAAACTTTGTCCGAATCTTCTTGTGCTTCCCTGCAACAAAATAAAATATGCAGCTGTGTCGGCATATATTCATTCTCTTGTAGAGAAAATTACAGATAAAGTTGAATATATAGCTTTTGATGAAGGATTTCTTGATATTACTGAAATAATAGAAAAATATCCGTCAAAAAAATATTTTGCAGAAAAATTTAAAAAAAGAATTTTTGAAAATACAGGGCTTACTTGTTCGGTCGGAATAGGTTACAATAAACTTACAGCAAAAATAGCAAGCGATTTTAATAAACCTGACGGATTTTATATTTTTAATTCGTCCAAAGAGTTTACAGAACATATAAAGGATAAAAATATAAAAATTATTCCCGGTGTCGGCAAAAAATTTATTCCTCTTTTGGAAAAACATAATATTTATAGGCCGGCAGATGTATATGAATATTCTTTGTATGAACTTATTTCACTTTTCGGGCTTTCCAGAGGCTCTCTTCTCTATTATTACTCCAGAGGACTTGATGACAGCCCTGTAAAAAAAGAAAGAAAAACCGCTTCCATAGGACACGAAAATACTTATCGTTTTCCGCTTAATACAGAGGAAGAGATTACAAGGGAATACACAGCACTTTTTGAAAAAAGTTACAAAAGATTAAGAGAAAAAGATTTTTTGTGCAGTAATGTGGGGATAAAAATTAAGTATCAAAATTTTAAATCAGCAGCCCGTTCCAAACATCTTTCTGTTCCTACCAACAACAAAACAGAATTGTTGGATATAGTTTTAGAGCTTGTGGAAAAGATAGAAGAGAGAAAAGATGTAAGACTTGTGGGAGTTTCATTTTCGGAACTCATAAAGAAAGATGCTTTAAAAACACAATTAACCTTTAATTTTAAATAACAGAAATACATTTTATGAATTTATAATTCATATTTAGTAAAAAAACAAAAAATTTTTTGAAAAATTAATTTATACGGAAACTGTTGTGTATCAATAGCTTTATACTACTTTCTGTACATTTTTTACAAAAGTAAATTAAAATATGCTTGATTTTTTTTTATTTTAAAGTAAAATAGGAATAGGAAGAAATTTTATTTTTATATTATACTTTTAAGGAGGATTTTTATGTTTGCTTATTTACAAAAAATCGGTAAAGCTTTAATGGTTCCCGTTGCAGTTCTTCCGGCAGCTGCAATATTAATGGGAATAGGATACTGGATAGACCCTACAGGTTGG
>UQXM01000134.1 GCA_900545035.1 uncultured Fusobacterium sp.
ATTTTCACCTCTCATTTTTAGTATATCATACCCTATATAGAATTGATATATTAATTTTCAAAGAAAATATATTTTTATTTTTCCAAAATTATAATATAATGGAAAAGTATACTTTAAAATTAAGGAGTTTAAAAATGGAAAATAAAATTTTAATTATAAATACAGGAGGAACTATTTGTATGGTTCATCAGGAAAAGGATAATCCTTATAGTCCTTTAAGACCTGCAAATAACTGGAGTGAAATTTCAAAAGATTTTCCTGTTCTGGAAAAATTTCCCATAGATTACTGTCAATTAAAACCTCTTATTGACTCATCAAATATGTGTCCTGATGTGTGGATAAAACTTACAAATATTATTTCTGAAAATTATCACAAATACAGAGGTTTTGTAATTCTTCACGGAACAGATACAATGGCATACACTGCCTCTGCTCTTTCTTTTGCTTTGAAAAATTTATCAAAACCTGTTATTCTTACAGGTTCTCAGAAACCTCTTCAAGAAACAAGAAGCGATGCTCTGCAAAATCTTATCACATCAATAGAAATTGCGGGACATTCTATGTTTGATATCCCTCTTGTCCCTGAAGTTGCAATATTTTTCAGAGATACACTTATACGAGGAAACAGAGCCAGAAAAAATGATGCCACAAACTATTTTGGTTTTTCCTCCCCAAATTGTCTGCCTATCGGTGAAGCAGGAGCAGAGATAAAAATTTCAAGAAATATCTCCCCTCTTCCTCAGAAAGAGTTTTATACAGAACCATATTTTGACAATAACATTCTTGTGCTTGAACTTTTCCCCGGAATAAAGCCCGAATTTTTGAAAAAAATTTTTTCAAGTGTTAAAAACTTAAAAGGTGTGGTGCTGAAAACTTATGGAAATGGAAATGCTCCTACAAGTGATGAATTTATAGAAGTTATTGAATTTTTAAATTCTCTTGGAATTATTGTTGTAAATATTTCTCAATGTACAACAGGAACTGTTAAAATGGGATTATATGAAGCCAGCAGTCGTCTTATAAAAGCAGGAGTAATCAGCGGAAGTGATTTGACACCTGAAGCTGCTGTTACAAAACTTATGTATCTTCTTGGAAAAAATCTTTCCGCTGGAGAAGTTAAAAAAAATATGATGATGAATTTGGCAGGTGAACAATCTGTAAGTCAATACAGCTGTTGCTTTAAATATTCAAAAAAAGAAAACTTTTCAAATAAGTTCTCTTATTCTATCTCTCTGCCAAAAAAAATTTCCACAGATGATTTGGTTAAAATTGATGTGGATATAAATGATATTGTATTAAAAGATAAAAATAAATTTTCTGCTGATTTTAAACTTGATATTTTAAACAATTCAGAAGACAGTACTGGAAAAAGCCATATTTTGGAAAAAAATCTTGAAAACAGTCAGTCTATTTTTACAACAATATCATATACTTCAAAAAATTATATTTTTAATGACGATAAATTAATTATTAATTTTTCTTCCAAAGAAGAATTCTCTTTTAAAGATATGAATATTAATATATTTTATGAAAACTTATAAGTTCTTCCAAAAATAAAAATGGAAATAAATTCTAAGCATTAAAAATATCTGCGTAATTTATCCAGTGAAGCAGAATACTGAAAATTTGATGTTTGAGTGAAGTGAGTTTCAAATCTTCTTTCTGCAAACAATATAAATAGCATGATATTTTTTCGAGCAGAATTTATTTCCATTTGATTACATTAATATTTTTTTAAATTTGGGAATTGAGCATCAAGAGCTTCGTCCATCTGTTCAGTCATTTTTTTATTTTCTTCTGTAAGGAATTTATCAAAATCTCCTGTAATTTCAATAGTTTTTATTATATCTCCCTGTACAACTGCATCTACAACTTTTTGATCTTCGTCAGAAACAACTTCTCCGAAAATTGTGTGATGATAGTTAAGCCATGGAGTTTCTACATGAGTTATAAAAAATTGTGAACCATTTGTATTTTTTCCCGCATTTGCCATTGCAAGAAGTCCTTTTCTGTCAAAAATTACTCCCTCTTTAAACTCATCACCAAATTGATATCCCGGTCCACCTGCACCTGTTCCTGTCGGATCTCCTCCTTGAATCATAAAATCTGCAATAACTCTGTGAAAAGTAAGATTATCATAGTATCCTCTTTTTGCTAAATGAGCAAAGTTTAATACAGTAAGAGGTGCTACTTCCGGAAAAAGTTTTAAATTTATTTCCCCTTTATCTGTAACTATTTTTGCATTTAATACTAAATCTGACATTGATTTAACCTCCGTTTGATTTTTTAATACTTTTATTTTTTTACCTGCAAAACCTTGTCCTGCAAGTATATTTCTTCCAATTGTTGCTAAAAATATTACTACAATAAATATCAAAAGTGTTTTTAACATTTTTATCTCCCTGTTTTATTTATTTTCTGCTGCTTTTTTCAATTCATCTCTTGAAACCGTACCGTAAATTTCATATTTCCATCTTGATTTTATATCACTGTTAATTCTTTCAATCTCTTTATCGTTTTCAGAAATAAGTTCATTGATATCTCTTTTTTTCTCTCTTATATCAACAATTTTTCCTGAAATCTCCATTTCTGCATCATACTGGATACATTCTTTTAAATCTGCTTCCAGCTGTGCCTCTTCTTTCAATAGAATATCAAGTCTTTCAAGAAGAATTCTTTTTTTCTTTTTCAAATCTTTTACGGCATATTCAAACATTCTCTTTGTAACTTCTGCTCCTGATTTTCCTCTAAGCTCTTCTCTCAAAGTTATACATCTTTCAATATATTCTTTTGTAAATCCATTTGATTCCCTTATTTTTTCAACAGTATTTTTGAATTTTTCAATTTCTTCATCAGTTTTATCTCTTATATCAAGTTCTGCCAATCCAAGAAAAAGTTTTTCATATTTAGGAATAATCTCCTCTTTTATAAATTTTACTTTTTCTTCATCTCCTCTTCCAAAAGCTTCTGTAAGCTGGTGGTCGGCATTTCTCAAAATCTGAAGCATAACCTCTGTATTATAATCTTTAAACTCTTTTTTATTCATTTTTATTTCTCCAGTTTCAAACTTTTATTTTTCTCCGTAATATTGATAATAATGGCATTCTATTCCACCATTGTACAATTTTCTTTTTTTAGTGGCTTTTTTATCAAAATATTTTTCAAATTCAGGATAAGATGTTATTATATAATAAGACCATTTTGGAAATCTCGTTCTGCACACATCTCCCAAAAGTCTGTATAACCTTTCCACTTTTTCATCATTCAAAAGTCTTTCTCCATACGGAGGATTTGTTACAAGACAGCCTTTTTCTGCCATATTTTCTACTTCAAGAAAATTTTTTGTTTCAAAAAGTATATCATCTTCCACTCCTGCTTTTTCAGCATTTTCTATTGCTGTTTTAATTGTTTCCGGATCTATATCAGAAGCATATACCATTACTTTATTCTCATAATCTTCCTGTGAAAAAGCTTCATCTCTCAAATCAATCCATAACTCTTTCGGAATAACTTTCCAATCTTCAGCAGCAAAATTTCTGTTCACTCCCGGAGCAATATTTCTTCCTATCATAGCTGCTTCAATTGCAATAGTTCCTGTTCCGCACATTGGATCTAAAAAAGGTCTGTCTCCGCCTTTCCATCTGCTCAATTTTACAAGAGCCGCTGCCATTGTTTCTTTTAAAGGAGCTTCATTTATAAGATTTCTGTATCCTCTTTTATGAAGTCCGTTTCCGCTGGTATCAATCATTATTGTAAAAACATCTTTATTTCCTTGTATTTTTATTCTGAACAAAGCTCCGTTCTCAGGAAATTTTTCAATATCATAAACTTCTTTCATATTTTCTACAATAGCTTTTTTGGCTATTCTTTGAATATCAGATTTTGAAAACAATTTACATTTTACAGCACTTACCCAGCTGATTGGAAATTCTCCGTTTTTTTCTATTATCTCGCTCCATTTTATTTTTTTTACATTCTGAAAAAGCTCTTCAAAACTAAGTGCTTTAAACTCTCCCATTTTTATAAATATTCTGTCAGCACATCTTAAATGAATATTGGCTTTCACTATCTCTTTAAAATTTCCTTTAAACTCAACTTTTCCGTTAAAAGTCTGTACATCTTTAAATCCAAGTTCAATACATTCATCTCTCACTATGCTTTCAAGTCCCATAGTTGATGATGCTATTATTGTAAAATCTTTCATTATTATATTTCTCCTCGTTTTAATTCTCTTCTTTTGTTTCTATTTTCAATTTTTCTCTTTTATTTTTCAATACTCTTATATAAATAAGTTTTAATATAGCGAATATGGGAACACCCAAAAACATTCCCAAAGTTCCCATAATATTTCCCATAATAATTACAGAAGCAATTATCCAGAATGAACTCAGTCCTACACTTTTTCCCAAAATTTTCGGTCCGATTATATATCCATCAACATTTTGTGCTATTATTATTGCCAAAAGCAGATATACACATTTTATAGGATTTGATAAAAGCACCAAAATAAATGCTACAACTCCTGCTGCTATTGAACCAAAATACGGTATCATATTTCCGACACCAATCATTACTCCATTAAGAAGTGCATACGGCACATCAGCTATTTTCATCACAACAAAAGATATTAATCCCACTATAACAGAAATTATTATTCTTCCTGCCATATAATTAAGAAAAATATTCTTGCATTCTATTAAAAAACTCAGTCCT
>UQXM01000135.1 GCA_900545035.1 uncultured Fusobacterium sp.
CCTGCAGAAAAGAAAAAATTTATGGAGTGGCTTGTGGACTTGGAATTTGAAAAAATGAGAATACCAAAGCCTGATATGGTTCTTTTCATAAATATGCCTTTTGAATTGGCTCAGGAACTTATGAAAAACAGAGAAAATAAGATTACAGGGGAAAAGAAAAAAGATATTCATGAAAAAAATTCGGAATATATGAAAAAATCATATGAAAATGCCTGCGATATGGCAGCTGAGCAGGGCTGGAAAGAGATTTGCTGTGCAGAAGAGGGAAAATTGAGAACAATAGAAGAGATATCGGAAGATATTTTTCATGCAGTAAAAGAAAACTTGGAGGACAGATGAGAATACTGATTTCCCTGATTGTACTGGGGATAATAATAATGATACATGAACTGGGACATTTTTTCAGTGCAAAACTTTTTAAAATTCCTGTTTCGGAATTTGCAGTGGGTATGGGTCCAGAAGTTTATACTTACGAGGGAGAAAAAACAAAATATTCTTTCAGGTCTATTCCCGTAGGAGGATATGTAAATATAGAAGGAATGGAGATAGACGATAATACAGAGGGAGGTTTCAATCAAAGAAATCCTTTTGTGAGATTTGTTGTACTTTTTGCGGGAGTATTTATGAACTTTCTTCTGGCTTACGGAATTGTTTTTACAATGACATTAAACGGAGGAGAAGTTATATTAAATCCTGCTCCTGTTATAGGAAAAGTTATGAAAACGGAAAACAGACCCAGCCTTTTTAAAGAAGGAGATATAATTTTAAAAATAGAAGATAGAAAAATCGAAAAATGGGAAGAGATAAGAACAGCCGTAGCTTCTTTGGAAAATAAAGAAACTCCCAAAAAAGTAACTGTAAAAAGAGATAATGAGGAACAGATACTTTCCGTAAATCTTATAAAAAATGAGGACGGAGCATATTATCTGGGGATACTTCCTGATTACAGAATAGAAAAACTGGGAATTTTTGAAAGCATTGCTGTGAGCTGTGAAGAGTTTGCCAATATTTTCAAGGATATTCTCGGCGGATTTAAAATGATAATAACAGGACATATAAGCAGAGATGAAATAAGCGGACCGATAGGTATTGTAAATATTGTGGGAGAAGCAAGCAAAGGAGGAGTTCTGCCTATTATGTGGATAATGGCAATTCTTTCTGTAAATGTAGGAATATTTAATCTTCTTCCTTTTCCTGCTCTTGACGGAGGAAGAATTATTTTTGTGCTTCTTGAACTTGTAGGAATAAAAATAAATAAAAAAACAGAGGAAAGAGTTCATCAGGCAGGAATACTTATACTATTCATTTTGATTATTTTTATAACCACAAATGATTTTTTTAATCTGGCAGGGCGTTAGAACAGGCTTGTGTTCTGAATGTAAGCAAAAACAGAGTTCACTAAAAAATCACGAAGTTTATAAAATAGTACAGAAAATATAGAAAAGTATTGAAAAAATACAGAATATCTATTATAATACAGATAGTATAGAATTTAAAATTGTGTATAAAAATTAAAATTGACATAGGAGGTCGAAATGAAAAAATCAGTTTTGGCTATATCAGAGAGAAAAGAGGTATTAAAAGAACTTAGAAAAGAATTATTAAAATATTACGAGGTAATCACATTTAACAATCTTCTTGACGGATTGGATATGCTTAGAGAAAGTGATTTTGATGTAGTAATACTTGACCAATATCTTACTTGGTTCAACTTCTCTGATGCTAAGAAAAAATTAAACGGTGTGGGAAAAGATTTTGTAACAATAGGACTTATTGACGAAGAAACAGAAGAAGTATTGGAAGAGCTTGATAAAGCAGGAATTTACAGTTATGCAATAAAACCTATAAACGGAGAAGAGATAGTAAAATTAATAAAACCTGCTCTTGCAAATGTGGAAACAATTAAAAAATATAAAAAATTAAAAGAAAAAGTTGCAGAACTTGAAGAGCAGAAAGAAATAGTAGGACAATCTGTAAAAATTAAAGAAGTGAGATCTAAGATAGACAAGATTGCTTCAACAGACCTGCCAATCCTTATAACAGGTGAGGGAGGAGTAGGAAAAACTCTTGTTGCAAGAGAGATTTACAAAAAAAGCGACAGAAGAAAGAAAGATTTTGTTACTGTAAACTGCGGAACTATGACAAGCGAAGTTTTGGAAAGAGAACTTTTCGGATATGAAAGAGGAGCTTTTACAGGAGCAATTTCAAGCAAAAAAGGTATAATTGAAGAGCTTGACGGAGGAACAATCTTCCTTGATGAAATAGCAGGAATAGATATAAAAACTCAAAGCAAAATTTTAAAAGTTATCGAATACGGTGAATACAAAAGAGTCGGAGGAACAAGAGCAAAAAGAGTTGATGTAAGATTTATCGTTTCTACTGACAAAGATTTAAGAGATGAAATAGAAAAAGGAAAATTCAGAAAAGATTTATACCACAGACTGAGTGGATTTAAAGTGGAAGTTCCGCCTTTGAGAGAGAGAAAAGAGGACATTCCTCTGCTTTCAAACTATTTCTTAAATGGAATAGCAAAAGATCTTAACAGACCAATCCCTGTACTTTCAGGAGAAGTTATGAAATATCTTATGGAATATGCTTTCCCCGGAAATATCAGAGAACTTAGAAATATGCTTGAAAGAATGATAATTCTTTCTGATGAAAAAATTATAGGAATTGAAAATCTGCCGTTAGAAATCAAAATGAAATCTGACACAGTTGAAAACAAAACAGTAATAGGACTTGGACCACTTAAAGATATCCTTGAAAAAGAAATATTCAGTCTGGATGATGTTGAGAAAGTAGTTATTGCTATGGCTCTTCAAAGAACTAGATGGAACAAACAGGAAACTGCTAAAATTTTAGGAATAGGAAGAACAACTCTGTACGAAAAAATAAGAAAATACGGACTTGACGACAAATAATAAGAACTAAGATAAGGAGAACTTCCATGGCAATCAGAAAATTCAGAAGCAAAATGAAACCTATTGTAATAGTTATTACTCTTGCATTTGCATTATCATCATTAATAGCGGCATATTATTCAATGTCTTCACAGTTGGCAATGAAAAATTATGCTTTTAAAGTAAATGGTGAAAAAGTGGATATGATAAATATAGCGAGAACAAAAAATATGATATCCGCAAATCTGCAAAACAGAGGGGACGATAAAATTATAGAAACTCTGGCTGTTGATCAGGCAATAGAAGACGAACTTGTTCAGCAGATGGCAGACAGTTTAAAAATAAAAGTTTCAGACAGAGATGTAAAAAAAGAGTATGAAGCAGTGGAAAGCAACATAAAAGACAAAGAACAGTTTAAAAGAATGCTTCAGGCTCAAGGATACACAAAAGCAAGTTTCAAACAAGAGATTGAAAAATCACTTAAAAGAATGAAAGTTATCGAAAGCTTTGTGGAAAATGCACAGATAAGCGATGATGAAGTATTAAAAATCTACAATGAAAATAAATATTCTATGTTCGGAGGAACAGATTTTAATACTGTAAAAGATACTTTAAAACAATCTTTGAAACAAGCAGAAGGAAACAAAGAATTTTACAAACAGCTTCAGGTTTTGAAAAAGAATATGAAACTTGATGATGTAAGAGAACAATTTGCAGGTTTTGAAGAAAAAATACAGACAGTGAAAGACGGAATAGAGTTTACAAATGTAGATTACAGTAAAATATATATACAGCTTCTTGCAAAAGGGGTAAAACCTGAAGAGGCTCAGGCACAGACAGAATTATATATGGAAAATCAGGCAAAGCTTTTAAAAGCAGCTGAAAGATATCAAGTAGAGATTGACAATTCTCTTCCTGTCCTTGTAAGAACAGAAGATGCCTACGAAAAAATGGTGGAAAAAGCAAAAGAGCAGGTTACATATACTGATAAAGATTTGCAGGATTATTTCAAAGCAAACAGAGCAAATTATGATGTTTATCCTTCAGCAGATTCTTATGTTGCCGTTATTAAATTAGAGCCTTCACAGGCAGACAAAGATGCAGCAAAAGCAAAAGCAGAAGAGATAAGAAAAACTCTTACAATAAATAATTTTGCCGAAACAGCAAAAGCAAAATCTGACTGTCCAAGTGCAGCTCAGGGGGGAGATCTTGGCTGGTTTTCTCAGGGAGATATGGTGCCTGAATTTGACAAAGCAGTTTTTGAGGGAAAAGTAGGAGAAATTTATCCGGATATTGTAAGCACAGTGTTTGGTCAGCATATTATCTATATAACTGACAGAAATGATAAAGAGAAAAAAGCAAAAGCAAGTCACATCCTTGTAAAATACAAAGTATCTGATGCAACAATAAATGAAGCTGTAAAGGAAGCGGAAGGAGAAGCTGCAAAAATTTCTTCAGGAGAGATAACATTTGCAGATCTGCCAAAAGACAGATACAACGGAGGAACACTTATTGAAAATATAAGCGAGAGCGGTTATATTCCGGGAGTAGGATTTAACGAAGAACTTGCAAAAGCTGTATACAAAGCTCCTCTTAATAAAGTAGAAGTAAAAAGAGAAGGGGACAATGTTTTCATGTTCCAGAAAACAAGGGAAAATCAATTTAAAGCAGCAGAATTTTCAGAAGTAAAAGACAGAGTCAGAGAAGAATATGTAAATCAAGAAGCTTTTGCTGTGCTTGAAAATATACTTAAAAAATAAAAAAATTAAAAATAATATAAGTTTTATACTTTAGGAGG
>UQXM01000136.1 GCA_900545035.1 uncultured Fusobacterium sp.
AATAATAATTTTTTAATAAATTAATTTTGATAAAATTTAAAAAATAATATTTGAAATTTAAGTTCTTAAAATTAACAAAAAGAAAAAAATAAAAACATATATATTGATTTTTGCAAAAAGGTGTAGTAGAATTAGAAAAAAAGAAAAAGGAAGGAAAATAATTATGAAAAGTTATTGTAAAAAAATAAGGAAAAAATATGAGCCGTTTATACTTTTTTGGAATTTACTGACAATAATAACACTTAATTATTTTTTAAATATTATTGGAATTTCTATATATATTTATTGTGATAAAAAATTCAGAGGAAAATATTTAAAAGGATTTATTTTGAATAGTCTGCTTACTGGAATAATTTGTTTTCTAATAGATCTTATAATATTTTTTCCTACTATGTTTATATTAGGATTTGATGACAGTGGACATTTTGGTGAAGAAAAAGCAATTCTTATAATTTGGGGAGCTTGTCTTTTGGTAACTTGTGTACATATTTTTTATAGCTGTACTTCTGCAAAAATATATCGAGAGCAAAAAAATCTTTGCCATGAAGAAGAGGGAGAGATATGAAAAAACTTATATTTAGAATATTAGGTGCAGCAATATTTTGTTTGATTTTAGGTTGTTCTCATTATGACCCAGAAAAAGAACTGTTAAAACATTTGAAGAAAAAATATAATAAAGAGTTTATTGTGGTATCCAGTATAAAAACACTAAGCGGAGAAGGAAATTTAATATATGATGCAGAAATACTTCCAGTAGAATATTTGGGAACAGACAAAGAAACAGAGTTTTATGTAACAGAAGCTTTTATAAGAGGAAGAAATATTAAAGATGAATATATAAATATTTTGGCAGGAGAATCAGCTGATAATTTTTATCTTCCAAAATTAAAAGAAATATTTGGAGAAAATATTTTTTCTGTTTTTACAATAGAGGGAGATTGTGAGAAAGAGGATATTCAAGAGGAATTAGCAAGAAGAAAGAAAATATATGAAAAAAATCTTGAAGAATATTCAAAAGAAAAATATCCGTTAATGAGTCGTGATTTTGACCCATTAAAAATAAAAGTATATATTTTTGGAAATGAAAAAGATGTTAAAAATAAAGAGGTTTACAGAGAAAAAATTTACGAATTTATAGAATATCTAAGAGAAACAAATGCTTTTGAACATACAATTCTTTCGATAAATATAATAGATGATAAAAGTTTTGAAAAAAATACATACGAAATTATTTTAGAAAAAGAGACAGAGAAAATAAAAGAAGAGAATGAAGAACTGTATAACTATTTAATTTCTCGGCAGGAAAACCCTCTTTCGTTGGCAAATCTTATGGTAAATCTTACGCTTACCAATCCGGATGGATCAGAAATAACCGGTGATACAGATGAAATTAAAGAGCATATGAAAAATCGGGAAACAAAATTCATAAAAGAATTGGAAACTAAAAAGAAGATAACTAAAGATAACTTTAAAGATTTAAAAACAATTTTGGAAAAATTGCCAAAATCCACTGCCGGATATATATTTAATGAATATGGGAAAGTTTTACTTTCGACGCATATAATTTCTCCAAAAGGAGCTGAGTGTTACAGCTGCTCGGGAGGAGGATATGTAAATCTTTATGAAAGAAAAGAGGATATTTGTTTTGAGGGAGAGGAGCAAAATTATCCTGATGGAACTATAAAAGAGATGGGAGAAGAATATATTTACTATATAACAGAAACAAAAAACAATAAAAAGAATGGGACTTCCATACAGTATGATGCTGATGGAAATATTCTTTGGGAGGGAGAATATAAAAATAATCAACTGGATGGTCCGTTTAAAAAATATGAAGAAAGATGGATTGAAGAGGGAATGTATAAAAACAATCTTATAGAGGGAGAAGTAAAACGAACTTATTCTGACGGTGAAATCGACATAGTAATATATAAAAATGGTGTTAAACAAAAAAATCAAGAAGAATAAATATGAAATTAAAAAAGATAAAATTTAATGGAGCAAAAAATAGATATAATTTATTTTGATAATTTTTTTAGAAAAAACAGCATAATTTATTTTGTGCTGTTTTTCTTTTTTTGTGGTAAAATACTTTTACAGAGAAAAAATTTTATGTGTTATTGGGAGGATAGAATGAAAAAGGTTTTAACAATAGCAGGTTCTGACAGCTGCGGAGGAGCAGGGATACAAGCAGATTTAAAAGCCATGAGTGCTATGGGAGTTTATGGAATGAGTGTTATTGCAGCAGTAACAGTGCAGAATACTATGGGAGTTTTTGGTGTACAAGACATATCAAAAGAAATAGTACAGAAACAAATAGAAGCAATATTTGACGATATAGAAGTGGACAGTGTGAAAGTAGGAATGCTTTCAAACAGTGAAATAATAAAAACTATAGGGGAAACATTAAAAAAATATAATGCAAAAAATATTGTAATAGACCCTGTAATGGTGTCAAAAAGCGGATTTAAACTTTTAAAAGATGAAGCTATCGAAGAGCTTAAAAAATTTGTGGCTCTTGGAGAAATTGTTACACCTAATATTCCTGAAGGAGAAATTCTTGCGGGAATGGAAATAAAAAATGAAGATGATATGATAGAAGCTTCAAAAAAAATACAGAAACTTGGAGCAAAAAATGTTTTGATGAAAGGGGGACACAGAACAGATAACTGTACTGATATTCTTCTTTTGGCAGACGGAAAAGTTGTAAGATTTAATGGAGAGAGAATAGATACAAAAAATACTCACGGAACAGGATGTACTCTTTCTTCTACAATAGCTTCTCTTATAGGAAAAGGATATTCTGTTGAGGAAGCTGTAAGAATGGGAAAAGAATACATTACTCAGGCAATCAAAGATTCTTTCTCAATAGGACACGGAGTAGGACCTGTGGGACATTTTATAGATTTATACAGAAAAGCAGGAGTTAAATATGAATAAGATTGATTATTCTGTGTATCTTGTAACAGACAGAGATGTTTTAAAAGGAAGGGATTTATGCAGAGCTGTTGAGGAAAGTATATTGGGAGGCGTTACTCTTGTTCAGTTGAGAGAAAAATTTATCGGCGATGAAGAATTTTTAAAAATAGCCAAAGATGTACAGAAAATAACAAAAAAGTATAATATTCCTCTTATTATAAATGATAATATAAAAATTGCAAAAATGATTGATGCAGAGGGAGTGCATATCGGACAGAGTGATGAAAGTCTTGAGGAAGCCAGAAAAGAATTGGGAGCCGGCAAAATAATAGGTGTGTCTGTGGGAAGTCTTGAAGAAGCGGAAAAAGCAGAAAAAGGCGGAGCAGATTATCTGGGAATAGGAACAGTATTTTTTACGGGAAGCAAAAAAGATATAAACGAACCTTTGGGTCTTGAGAAACTTGAAAAAATAGCAAAAAGTGTAAAAATACCTAGTGTAGCTATTGGAGGAATACATCTTGACAATATACAAGATGTAATGAAAACAGGTGTAAACGGAGCAGCTGTTATATCAGAAATTTTGGGAAAAGAAGATATCAGAAAAGCTGCGGAAACTTTAGCGAATTTTATAAAATAAACGGAGGGACAAATGACTATTGAAAGAGAACAGCTTGGAAATGTAATAACAAAAATAAGAGAAAAACAGCCGATAGTTTTTCAGATAACAAATACTGTAACAATAAATGACTGTGCAAATATAACTCTTGCAGTGGGAGCTTCTCCTCTTATGTCTTTTTGTGAAGAAGAATTGGAAGATATACTTTCTTTCGCTTCATCTCTTGTAATAAATATTGGAACAATGGATAAGCAGATGAGAAAAATAGCTGTAAAAGCTGGGCAGACAGCAAACAGAATGGGAAAACCTGTTGTTCTTGACCCAGTGGGAGTGGGAGCGACAAAAGCAAGAAAAGAACTTGTGGAAGATTTATTAAAAAATGTGCATTTTGCAGTTGTAAAAGGAAATATGGCAGAAATTAAATCTATTTACGGAATGGAAAATATAACGAACAGAGGCGTAGATTCTGTGGAAGATTTGGAAAACGGCGATGAAATTGCCAAAACTCTTGCCAAAAGATACGACACTGTAATTGCAGTTACAGGAAAGCAGGATATTGTAAGTGACGGGTGCAGAGTTGCAAGAATTAGCAACGGAACGGCTCTCCTTGGAAAAGTAACAGGAACAGGATGTATGACAGGAGCTTTGATAGGAAGTGCCTGCGGAGCAGAGAGAGATTATTTTACAGCAGCGGCAGCGGCAGTGGCTGTAATGGGAATTGCCGGAGAAAAAGCAGAACAACATTTTTCTCTTGGAAGCGGTAACGGAACTATGAGAGCAGAAATACTTGATGCAGTTTACAATATGACAGCTGACAGATTTCTTGAATGTGAAAATATAGAGCTGTTATAAAAATAAGATAATTATCAGCAGAAAATTTTACCTTGTTAAATAATGTTTGACAAGGTAATTTTTTTTTGCTATACTTGTCCCGATTGACGAATTTATTATTTTTATCAGGTTTCTTTTTTTAATAATATTATATAATATATTAAAAAATTAAAAAAATAAACATGTTAAAAACAATTTTAAAGCATTTTTGCAGATTTTATTTAATCATTTTT
>UQXM01000137.1 GCA_900545035.1 uncultured Fusobacterium sp.
GTACTTAGGGGGCAGCCCTTTGGGAGGATAGGAACTTGCCAATCTTTTTTTATTTATGTAGGAGAATGGGGCTCAAGAGAACTCTCAACAACTAGCAGAGCTGATGAACTGGAAAATTTTATTTATTAAATTTTCAGTTTGTTCATCAATAAAGAATTATATTAATGAATTGAGCTGTTAAAGTTAAAACAGCTCTTTTTTTATGATAGATTAGACAACAAATATATTTTATGATACGATGATTATAAATTATAACCAGTATAGGAGGACAGCAGTGGAAACACTTTTAACGGACAGCATAAAGACAAGTCTTATAGACAGCGGCTTTGAATCGAATTTTGCATATCAGCACAGACTGCTTTCAAACGGTGAGGAAAAAATAATTTCTGTTATAAGAAAAGAGCTGGAAAACTGTGATGAATTTATAATTTCCGCAGCTTTTATTACTGAGGGAGGAATTGCTCTTATTCTTGAACAGCTGAGAATTTTGGAAGAAAAAGGTATTCGGGGAAAAATTTTAACAGGGGATTATCTTGATTTTACCGAACCGAAAGCTTTGAAAAGACTTTTAAAATATAAAAATATTGAGCTCAAAATTTTGCCGAAAGAAAAATTTCATGCTAAAGGATATTTTTTCAGACATGGAAATATGTGGACGATGATAATAGGAAGCAGCAATCTTACACAGACAGCTCTTACTGTGAATTTTGAGTGGAACTTAAAAATAAATTCTCTGACAGAGGGAAAAACAGCAAAAGATATTTTGGAAAATTTCTATAATATTTTTGACAGACTGCCGAAAGCTGATTTGGAAATGATAGAAAATTACGAAAAAATCTATAATCTTTCAAAAGAATACAGACAAAAATATCAGAAAAAAGAAAATATTTTTGAAGAGAAAAAAATTATTCCCAATATTATGCAGAAAGAAGCATTGAAAAATCTGGAGGAGCTTAGAAAAACTTCTGACAGAGGTCTTCTTATAAGTGCAACAGGGACAGGAAAAACTTTTTTGAGCTGTTTTGATGTAAAAAAAGTAAAACCACAGAGAATGTTATTTATTGCTCACAGAAAAACAATTTTACAGAAAGCAAAAGAAACTTTTGAAAGTATAATACAGAATAAAAAAATGTCCCTTTATAACGGAGAAGACAACAGTGCAGATTATCTTTTTGCAATGATACAGACACTTAACAAAAAAGAACATTTGGAAAAATTTCCCAAAGATTATTTTGATTATATTGTAATTGATGAAGTGCATCACAGCGGAGCAAAAACATATCAAAATTTGATAAATTATTTTCAGCCGAAATTTCTTTTGGGAATGACAGCCACTCCGGAAAGAACAGATGATTTTGATATATACGAATTGTTTAATCACAATATTGCCTATGAAATCAGACTTTATGATGCTTTGAGGGAAAATCTTCTTTGCCCTTTTCATTATTTTGGTGTTTCGGATATTTTAATCGAGGGAAAAGAGATAGATGAAAAAACAACAATAAAAAATCTTGTGATTGATGAAAGAGTGGAACATATTATTGAAAAAAGCAGATATTACGGTTACAGCGGGGAAAAACTTCACGGACTTATTTTTGTATCTCGGACAGAGGAAGCTAAAATTTTGGCTGAAAAATTTATTGAAAGAGGAATAAATGCAGCAGCTCTTGTAGGAGAAGATACAGAAACCACAAGAGAAAAAACTATTGAAAAATTGGAACAGGGAAAACTTGAATACATAATAACAGTAGATATTTTTAATGAGGGAATAGATATCCCTTGTGTTAATCAGGTGATTTTATTAAGACCCACAGAATCTGCAATAGTATATATTCAACAGCTGGGAAGAGGTTTGAGAAAATATAAAGATAAAGAGTTTGTAGTGATTTTGGATTTTATAGGAAATTATGAGAAAAATTTTCTTATTCCCACAGCTATTTCTCAAAATAACAGCTTTGACAAAGATTTTATGAAAAGATTTTTAATGAATGGGACAAATCTTATTCCCGGAGAAAGCTCTGTTATTTTTGAAGAGATTGTACAGGAAAGAATTTTTGAATGTATAGGGAAAACTAATTTTTCAACGAAGAAAAATATAGAGCATGATTTTAATCTTTTGGAAAAACAACTGGGAAGAATACCTCTTCTTTATGATTTTTTTGCAAGGGATATGATAGAGCCGAGTGTTATTTTAAAATTTAAAAAAGATTATGATGAAATTTTGAAAATATTAAGACCGAAGAAAAATTTAGGAACACTTTCAAATTCGGAAAAACAAAGCCTTGTATTCCTTTCCGGTTTTTTTACTCCTGCAAAAAGAGTGCATGAAATGATAATTTTAAAAGAGAGCCTGACAGGAAAAGAGATTTCGGGAGAAGAGATTGAAAAAATTTTAGAGGAAAAATATTCTCTTGAAAATCAAAAAGAAAATATTGAAAACGGATTTAAACATTTGGCACAAGAAATATTTACGAGTCTTTCAAGCATACGAGATTATGAGCCTGTAATTGTAAAATCAGCCGGTGGATATATATTAAAAGATGAATTTATAAAATCATACAAAGAAAATGAATATTTTAAAATGTTAATTGATGATTTGATAAAGTATAATCTGGCTTACTGTGAAAAAAATTATAAGCAGAAAGGAAAAGAGACAATTCACAGATATAAAGAATATACAAAACAGGAAGCATTCTGGCAGTTAAATTTGGATTTCAACAACGGGTATCAGGTCAGCGGATACACAATATTTGAAGATTTGAAAAAAGTGATACTTTTTATAACAATGGAGGACAGCAATCCTTTCTCAAATTATAACAATAATTTTTATGACAGGCAGAGATTTCCGTGGTTTTCAAAAAGCAACAGATGTATTTCAAGAAAAGGAGAGCTTACTCTTGAGGGAAAAATTGCAGAAAATATGTATACTCTCGAAGCTTTTACAAAGAAAAAAGCAGGAGAAACTTTTTATTATCTGGGACAGGTAGAAAAAGTTTTAAATGCCAAGGAGATTACAGGAAAAAGAGGAGAGCCTCTTGTGGAATATGAATTGAAATTAAAGCATGAAGTAAAAAAAGAGCTTTTTGATTATCTGGGATGTTGAAAATAAAATAGAAAAAAACTCTTGTATCACAATGAATAAATATGATAAAATGTTTGTGTATCTTTTGTGATTGTAAAAAAATAAAACTTTTATAATAAGAACAGTACATTGTAAAAATTGTAAAATTTGATAAGGGAGTGATGTTTGACATGACAAGTTTTGAAAAAGAATATCAAAGTAAATTAGTTTCTGCTGAACAGGCAGCTGCAGTAGTTAAGTCAGGAGACTTCGTTGATTACGGTTGGTGTGTAACAACAGTTGACGCTTTTGACGCCGCTCTTGCAAAAAGAATGCCTGAACTTACAGATGTAAAATTAAGAGGAGGAATTCTTTTAAAAGAGCCTGAGGTTTTTAAAATAGACAATCCGGGAGCACACTTTACATGGAATTCTTGGCATATGTCAGGAATAGAAAGAAAAGCTGCAAGCAAAGGATTTGCTTTTTATGCTCCGATAAGATATTCTGAACTTCCAAGATATTACAGAGACGGAGGAGCAAAAGTCATAGTAGAGGATTTAAAAGAGTTAGGTTTAGAAGATATCTCTTTAGATGAAAATTGTTATATTATGGCAACTCTTCCAGCTAATTGTACTGAAAAGATTCCATCAATAGGATTTATAGCTCATATGGATACAGCACCTACTTATAATGGAATAGGAGTTAATCCAAGAATTGTAAAATATGAAGGTGGAGATATTGTTTTAAATAAGGAATTAAATATTATTTTATCTCCAAAAGATTTTTCACATATGAATAATTACATAGGGCAAGATTTAATAGTTACAGATGGAAAAACATTATTAGGTGCAGATGATAAAGCTGGTATTGTAGAGATAATTGAAGCTATAAAATATTTAAAAGAGCATCCAGAGATAAAACATGGAGAGATAAAAATAGGGTTTACACCAGATGAGGAGATAGGAAGAGGAGCTAACTTCTTTGATGTAGAAAAATTTAATTGTAAATTTGCTTATACAGTAGATGGTGGGGAGCTAGGAGAGTTAGAGTATGAAAACTTTAATGCTGCCTCAGCTGTAATCAAAATAAAGGGAAGAGATATACACCCTGGAACAGCAAAAAATAGTATGATTAATTCTATAATGATAGCTATGGAATTAAACTCTATGTTACCACCAGAGCAAAGACCTGAACACACAGAAAATTATGAGGGATTTTTCTTATTAAATGATATGAAGGGAACTGTTGAGGATACAACAATGAACTATATCATAAGAGACCACTCAATGAAAAAATTTAATGAGAAAAAGAATCTTATAAAAGCTGCTGTAATGTATCTTCAATTAAAATATAAAGATGCTTGTATAGAGATAGAAGTAAAAGATAGCTATTATAATATGAGAGAAAAAATTGAGCCAGTAATGTATGTAATTGATTTAGCTAAAAAATCAATGGAGGAATTAGGAATAGAGCCTCATATTAGACCTATAAGAGGTGGAACTGATGGAGCTAGACTTTCATATAAA
>UQXM01000138.1 GCA_900545035.1 uncultured Fusobacterium sp.
TGATTTGTGCCGTATTTACTTTTTCCACGGCCTATGCACAGGGTGCAAAGAAGAAAAAGGAATCCGTGACTTTCTTTGTAGAAGGCATGGATTGTGCAAATTGCGTCAAGAAGATCGAGAAGAATATCGCCTTTGAAAAAGGAGTGACCGATCTGAAATGTGATCTGAACACCCGCACGGCAGTTGTTACCTACCGTGCAGATAAAACCTCCAAGACCAAGTTGGCTTCAGCCTTTAAGAAGATTGGCATGGAGGCGACTCCGGTCGATAACGGCGCCGGTTGCCCGGTTGATCCGAAGAAAAAGAAATAGAGGATGATTTGTCTCTCCTTATTCAATATTCGCGAGAATACTGTATCTTTGGAACGTTTTTGATGGAAAAATATTTAAACTTGATAAAAATACATTTGCTGATGATGCAGTAATACTTGAAAAGACCAATTCAAAAGTAGTATACTTAAAGAATGGAAAAAATAACAGAAAGATAGAATTTAAATATGACGGTTTCAGATATATGGCTTTTTGGAATGTACCGGGAGCAGAATTTGTATGTTTTGAACCTTGGAACGGAATAACTGATTTTGATAATTGCTCCGGAGATTTAAAAGAAAAAATCGGAATTGAAAAAATCGGTGCAGGAGAAACATATAAAAGAAATCTGGAAATAACTGTTTTTTAGATTTTAAAATAAAAGTTTGAAAAATTTGGAGGAATAGAGATGGAAAAAAAAGATTATTATGATCTTTTGGGGGTAGAAAAAACAGCCAGTGAAAATGATATAAAGAAAGCATACAGAAAACTGGCTATGAAATATCACCCTGATAAATTCAGCAATGCCAGTGAAAAAGAGAAAAAAGAAGCTGAGGATAAATTCAAAGAGATAAATGAAGCATATCAGGTTCTTTCTGATGCAGATAAGAGAGCAAAATATGATAGATTCGGACATGCTGCATTTGAAAACGGAGGAGGCGGAGCAGGAGGTTTCGGCGGCTTCGGAGGATTTGAAGGATTTGGAAATGCAGAGGATATTTTCTCATCATTCTTTGGAGGAGGAAGTCCTTTCGGCGGAGGGGGAAGAAGAAGAGGACCTGAGCCGGGAGCAGATTTAAGATATGATATCACTTTAACACTTGAAGAAGTGGCAAAAGGTGTTGAAAAAGAATTTACTTACAGAAGACAGGGAAAATGTTCAGCATGCAACGGAACAGGTGCAGAACCCGGAAGCAGCATGAAAACTTGTGATAAATGTAACGGAACAGGAAGAATAAAAACTGTTCAAAGAACTGTATTCGGAAATTTTGAAAGTGTTGAAGAATGTGATAAGTGTAAAGGAAAAGGAAAAATCCCTGAAAAAAGATGTAAAAAATGTAACGGAACAGGTGTTGAAAGAGAAACTGTCAAGAAAAAAGTTAAAATTCCTGTGGGAATAGAAGATGGACAAAGATTAAGACTGGCAGGAATGGGAGATGCAAGTACAGAGGGAGGACCTAACGGAGATTTATATATCTTTATTCATGTAAAAGAACACGATTTCTTTATCAGACATGGAAATGATATAATTTGTGAAGTACCTATTACTTTTGCAAAAGCAGCTCTTGGAGGAGATGTGGAAATTCCTACTCTTAACGGTAAGAAAAGTATAAAAATTCCGGCAGGAACTCAAAACGGAAAAGTATTCAGACTGAAAGGTGAAGGAATAAATAATCCTAGAAGTTATGCACCGGGAGACCAGCTTGTAAAAATAATTATAGAAGTGCCTACCAACCTGAACGATACTCAGCAGGAACTTTTGAGAAAATTTGATGAAAGCTTGAAAGATAAAAATTATAAGATGAACAAAAGTTTTTTTGAAAAACTGAAAGATATATTTAAAAATTAATAATTAAAAATAAAGTTTTCATAAATTAATCAATGATTGAAAAAAGATATGGTGTGTGATATACTAAGAAATGAATGAATTTAAATTTTCAGGAGGAGAAAATGGCAGAAATATATGCAAAATATGGTATGTGGATAGTAGGTATTCTTTGGGTTATTGCTATGTACCTGCTTATAGTATTACCAAACAAAAAGAAACAGAAAAAACAAAAAGAGATGTTTGATTCATTAAAAGAAGGATTAGAGATAGTTACTATCGGCGGAATAAAAGGAACTATATCATCTGTACAGGAAGATTACATCCAAATAAGAGTAGATAAAGGTGTTCACCTTACAGTAAGAAAATCAGCAGTAGCTGTAGTATTAAAATAGTTGAATAAAAATCAAGAGGACAACCGGATAACTCTGTTTGATGTTGTCCTCTTTTTTATAATTTTTAAATAAATCATTAATATCGGGAGGAAAAAATGCAGAGAAAAATATCAGCTGTTCTGCTGTTTTTATTAATTACAATTTTATCATTCAGTTCGACAGTGGAGAAAGTAAGATTTAATACATATCCTCCTCAGATAGTTTTTGATTTAAGTGCAGATACTCCTCATTATACAGTTGATTATGATGAATATAACAGACTTCTTTTTTTGGATATCGGCAATACGGGAATTTCTCGTGATAAGAATGTTAAAAACGAACTTTCAAAATATGTGGAAAAAATACAGAGAGTGGATTATGCAAAGTCCAGCGGATATTTTATAACACTGAACAAAAATATATTTCATAAAGTTTCTCTTTGGAAAAATCCAAACAGACTTGTGGTAGACCTTTCCAAAAATGCCCAGAACAAACAGTATACTGTAGTTATTGACCCGGGACATGGAGGGAAAGATCCGGGAGCTGTGGGAATAAAAGGAACAAAGGAAAAAGATATTGCTTTGGCAGTGGGAAAATATCTTCGTGATGAACTTAAAAAAGATTTTAATGTTGTTATGACGAGAGACAGCGATGAATTTATAACACTTACAAACAGAAGCAAGATTTCAAACGGAGTGAGAGCAGACCTGTTTATCAGTGTTCATATAAATTCAGCTGAAAATTCAAAACTGAGCGGAATGGAGATATTCTATTTTTCAAAAAAATCATCTCCTTATGCTGAAAGAATAGCACAGTTTGAAAACAGTGTTGGAGCAAAATACGGAGAGGATACCAATAATATTGTGCAAATAATGGGGCAGATTGCCTATAATAAAAATCAGGAAAAATCAATAAAACTTGCACAGGGATTGAATAAAGATATGTCAGCCAGAATGAAGATGAAAGACAGAGGAATACACGGAGCAAATTTCGCTGTATTAAGAGGGATAAACAGTCCGGGAATATTGATTGAATTAGGATTTATCAGAAATCCGGAAGACCACAGAAAAATGACAAATAAAACAAATCAGAAAATAATGGCTCAAAAAATAGCTGAGCATGTGAGAAAATATTTTTACTAATTTAGGAGATAAAAAATGCTGAATAAAATAAAAAAGAATCAGGAAATTCAAGAAAATACAAATGAAAAATTATCAGAAGAACAGAAGGCAAAGCTTAAAAAGAAAAAGATTGTAATAAGAACAGCTGTAATGTGGGGACTTGTAATTATTTTAGGATTTTTATACCACAGAGCAGAGATGAGGGAAAAAAATCCGGAGATTGTTTTTACAAGAACAGACGAAGCTCCCAAAGATTTGAAAGATAAAATATATATTTTCTATCCTGAAAACGGAAAAATAAACAATGCAGAGATAGAAATTCCAAAAGTGAGAACCAAAAACGAACTTCTTACAGCTACAATACAGGAAATTGTAAAGAAATTGAAGAATACAGGAAATATCCCTGATATACAAATGAAAGATGTAAATTATTATATTACAGATAAAAAAATATATATTGACCTGCCGGAAAAGATTTTTGAAAATGTGAAAGATGCAAAGACAGAGCTTTTGATTATTTATTCTTTTGTGAATACTTTTACAAATATAAACGGGATTGAAAGCGTGAGATTTTTGATAAACGGTGCTGATCTTGAAAAAGTGAAATATGCAAATCTTATGAAAGACTTTAGTTATAAAAAATCAATATAGGCGGTAAAAATGGATATTCAAAAAATTGATACAGATAAATTGAGAGATATTGTAAAAAATAAACTTTCGGCAAAAAGATTTAAACATGTTTTGGGAGTGGAAGAGATGTGTGTAAGCTTAGCTGAAAAATATGGAGCAGACATAGAAAAAGCAAGAACAGCAGCTCTTCTTCACGACTATATGAAAGAAACAAGCGTCAAAGTATTAGAAGGGATGTGTGCAGATGTTCCGGAAGTACAAGGATATGAAAATCTTCCAGAAATACTTCACGGATTTGCCGGAGCAATGGCAGCTGAAAAAGAATTTGGAGTAACAGATGAAGATATTTTAAATGCAGTGAAATATCATACAATCGGAAGAGAAAATATGAGTGTTCTTGAAAAAATCGTGTATATCGGGGATGCAATAGAAAAGGGAAGAGATTATCCATGTGTAAATGAGATAAGAGAGGAAACTTTCAGAAATCTTGATGACGGAATAATTATGGAAGTGAGCAGAAAAATAGATTATTTAAAGGAAAAAGGCGGAACTGTTCATATGAACACAGTAAAAATGAGGGACAGTC
>UQXM01000139.1 GCA_900545035.1 uncultured Fusobacterium sp.
CTACTCCCCTTTAAATATAGGATAATCATATTATATTTTTCTTTATTTGTCAACATCTTTTAAAATTTTTCTTTTAATTTTTTTGTATGCAGATATTCCCATAGGAATGCTCACAAGCATACAGCAGAATTCTCCCACAGGAAGAGCCAGCCATAATCCTGTATTTCCCAAAATAAACGGCAGTGTAACAAGAAATCCCGCTGTAAAAACAAGAGATCTTAAAAATGCCACCATTCCCGATTCAAAAGGTTTTTCTATTGCCGTAAGAAATGAACTTGCTGTGATATTGGTAAAAGAAAAAAGATACTGAAATACTACAATGTTTAAAACTTCTTTTGTAAGTCTTTCAAGCTCTATATTCCCTTTTGAAAATATCTCAACAATAAAATCACTTTTTATTTTCATCAGAATGAAGAAAAATATTCCTATTCCTGCTCCCGTTGCAAGAGCTGTTCTCATTACTTCTCTTATTTTATCAATTCTTTTTGCTCCCAAATTAAATGAAACAATCGGCTGAAGAGCTTGCGAAAGTCCGTAAAGACAGATTCCCACAACAGCATTGACATAAAATACAATAGTAAGAGCCGACACTCCTATCTCTCCTATTCTTTTCATAAGAATAAGATTAAAAATAAATGTTGCCACAGCACTTGATACTACTGTAAGCATTTCCGAGCTTCCGTTGTATAATATTTTTCCCAGAAGATTAAAATTTCCTTTCGGTTTTGTAAGAGAAAGTCCGCTTCTTGATTTAAAATATTGTATCATAAGAAGAACTCCCGCTATTCCGTCAGCAAGACAAGTTGCAAGAGCCGCTCCGAAAGTTCCCATTCCAAGTTTTACTATAAATATATAATCTCCTATAACATTTCCTGTGATACAAGTCAGACAGCTTATAAAAACAAAATTAGGTTTTCCGGCAATCTTTATAAATGTTTCTGTAAAAATCGGAAAATTATATAATATATTTAAAAGAAGCATTGTCATAAGATAAGGTTTTACCATAAGAGCAAGACTTTCCGTTGCTCCCAAAAAATATATAATCTTATCAATAAAAAGCACACCTGTAAGAGCAAGGAAACCTAAAAAACACAGATATACTGCAAAAGTAAATGAAAAAATTTCATTTCCTCTTTTTTTATGTCCATTCCCCAAAGCAATGGAACAATATACTCCTCCTCCTGCCGAAATCATCATTGCCACACTCATTGAAAAATTTACTATCGGCATAGAAAGATTTATTGCTGCCAGGCCGTTTGCTCCTACTGTATTCGCAATAAAAAAACCATCTATCATCATCTGCATAGATACAATAAGCATTCCTATTATACTTGGAACAGCAAATCTGAAAAATAATTTTTTTACACTCCCATTTTCTAAATTTGTACCGCTCATTTTTTACCTCTATCATAAATTAAAATTTTTTAGTAAAAATTAAAAACTTCTACTGTATACTATACCAAAATTTTCGAATAATGTCTTGCAAAAAATAATAATCCTTGAAAAATATAGTATTAAAAGTTATAATCTTTATTATAATGGAGGTATTATGGCTAAAAAATATTATGCATACTATATTGTTTCGTCAGGGAAAAAAGGCATCTGTGATAACTGGGACGAATGCAAAGCAATTGTGCAGAAAGAAAAATCCCGTTACAAATCTTTTAAAACTGAAAACGAAGCAGAAGAATGGCTTCAGTCGGGAGCTGAATATATAAAAAAAGAGGAAGTTAAAAAAAATCTTCCCGAAGGAATATATTTTGATGCAGGTACAGGAAGAGGGATTGGAGTGGAAGTAAGAGTTGTTTTAAAAGACGGCACACCTGTTCTTAACAAATATCTTCCAAAAGAAAAAATAAATGATTTCGGAAACTATCTTGCTCCCAAAGGAACAACAAATAATTTCGGAGAACTGGCAGGAATATATTTTGCTCTGGAAATAGCAATGAAAGAAAATATTCTTAATATTTATGGAGACAGTTCTCTTGTAATAGACTACTGGTCAAAAGGATTTATTAAAAAAAATAATGTATCAGAAAACACATATAATCTGGCAATGAAAGTAAAAATAAAAAGAGAACTTTTTGAAAATATGGGAGGGAAAATTTCCCACATTTCAGGAGATTTCAATCCGGCAGATTTAGGATTTCACAAATAAAATTCAGGAGGAATTTATATGACTCATTTTGAACTTTTTTCAGCAGAGCATCTGTTAAGTATTGGAGGATACGGACTTCTGGCAGGAATTATGCTTTTTACATCACAATTTTTTTCAAAAAAAAATTTTGCAGCAACAATTTCAGGTACAATCATAATCATAAAAACTGTTGAACTTGTAATAAGGCACGGAGTATACGGAGAAACTTTTTTGGAACTTCTTCCTGTTCATTTATGTAATGTTACTCTTATCCTTGCTGTAATAGGAATGATTTTTCCTTCTAAAAATCTTTTCCAGATAATATATTTCTGGTCATTGGGAGCTGTGTCAGCAATATTGTTTCCTGATTCAAAAATAGCTTTTCCTAATTTTGTGGGAATAAGTTTTTTTATTACTCACTTTTTTATATTATTCGTAGTAATGTACCAGCTTATTTTTCTGAGATACAGACCAAATATAAAAGGTTTTTTAAGCTCTTTTGTCTGTATAAATATTTTTGCGGGAATAGTTTTTAAATTAAATGAATTTTTGGGAACAAATTATATGTATATAAACTATAAACCTGCTTTTCAGTCCCCTCTAGATTATTTCGGACCATGGCCACACTATATTATTATAGTAGAAATAATTTATATTGTTTTGGGCATTTTATTATGGTTTCCTTTCAAAAAAAGGCATTATAAATATTCAAATCTTTAACACATAAGGGGGTAAAATTGAAAAAAATTATAGTAATTTCTTGTGATCAAAAAGCTGGTCAATTTCATGCAAATGAATTACAAATTTTATTTGAAAAAAGAATAGAAGTAAAAGCTTTAGATGTGTATTCTATACAAAGAAAAGGAATTTTAAAAGCAGATTTATATTGTATAACTACAGATGCATTAGAACAGCTCCCTAACTTTTATAAACAAATAAATTCAGATATCCCAATTGTTGTTATGCATGTAACTTTTTCAAAAAAAAATTTACAACAAATCACTTCTATACCAGAAAATGAAAAAGTTTTATTAGTCAATTTAAATGAACCAATGGCTCAAGAAGCTATAACAAAATTAATCCAACTAGGTATAAATCACATTAATTTTATACCGTATTTCCCAGGAAGCAATTTAAAAATAACTGAAGAGATGAGATATGCTATTACTCCAGATGAAAGAAGATTTGTACCTCAGAATATTTCTAATATTATTGATGTTGGACAAAGAAGAATGGACAATGAAACATTGGTTGAAATAGCATTAAAGCTTAAAATGTACGATTTATGGGAAGATAAAAAATGGAAAAGACATTTTGCTGAAATAGCTTCAAATAGCTATAACTTTGACGAATTATTTGGAAGAGCATTAAGATTAGAATCTAGTTTCCAAAGTGTAATTGATATAATGGATATAGGTATTCTTGGAATAAATGAATTAGACAATATTTTTATTTATAATAAAAAAGCAGAAGAAATTTTAAAAAAAAGTATTTCTTCTATTATGACTCAAGATGCAAGTAAAATTTTTTCTTTTTTTCCATTAGAGGAAGCTAAAAAAAATTTAAAAAAAATAGATGCTCGATTAATAAAAATAAACGAAAATCTTGTTACAATAGGAATATATCCTATAAATCATAATCAAAAAAATATAGGATTTTTAGTAATGCTTCAATATTTTAAAGAAGAAGAAGAAAAACAACATAGAATTCGTACACAATTATTAAATAAAGGTCATACAGCAAAATATACTTTTAATGATATACTTGGAATAAGCACTGCAATTGAAAAGATAAAAAAAGTAGCTGAAAAAATGGCAAAAACAAAGGCATCTATACTTATAACAGGGGAAAGTGGAACAGGTAAAGAATTATTTGCACAGGCTATTCATAATGCTTCTGATAGAAAAAACAAACCGTTTATAGCTTTAAATTGTGCAGCTCTTCCTGAAAATTTATTAGAGAGTGAACTTTTTGGTTATGTTGATGGAGCGTTTACAGGTGCTAAAAAAGGAGGAAAACTTGGTTTTTTTGAATTTGCTCATCAAGGAACTCTATTTTTAGATGAAGTAGAAGGTATGACTCCAATGCTTCAAGTTAAGCTTTTACGCGTTATTCAAGAACAAGAAGTGATGCGTTTGGGAGATAATCGATTAATTTCAATAGATGTAAGAATAATAGCAGCAACAAACCGTAATCTAGAAGAACTAATGACAAGAGGGGAGTTTAGAGAAGATTTATATTACAGATTAAGTACTTTACCTATAGAACTCCCTCCTTTAAGAGAAAGACCAGAAGACATTTTTCCTCTTATAGAAAAGTTTTCAAAAGAAAATGGAGCTAATTTTATTTTATCAGATGAAGTTAAAAAAATTTTTAAAAATCATTATTGGCATGGAAATATAAGAG
>UQXM01000140.1 GCA_900545035.1 uncultured Fusobacterium sp.
TTAAAAGCTCTATTTTCTAAATCAAAATAAATGGTTATACTTCTTTCATTATTATCTATAATTTTCATAATAGTATGCTCTGCTGAAATTTTTAGTTCTGGGTGGTTTCTATAATTTGTTGGAATATGTTCCCACCCATCACTTCGAGTATAATCTTTAAATAAGATATCAGGTGTTAAGCTGCTTAATTCTTTATTATTTATTTTTATACTTGAACATTTTTTATCATAAAAAGCAGTAATGGAATTAATTACTCCATCTTCTATTTTTTTATATGGCTCATCACTTTCTGTATCTTGATTTGCAATTGTAACTTCTAAAAATACTCCATTTTTTTCTAAAAGTCTGATAATTTTTCCACCGTTAAGAATACCTTTACCATCTTTTGATAATGACCAATCTGTTCTCATAGCATAATAATCTTCTCCAACTAGTGGATTTAAAAAATATGGTGTTTTATCACTTATAGTCCACCCATCATCAATAAATTGTTTTAATGAGCTTGGAACAGAAAAGTATGTATCATTGACAGTAAAACCAAATTCAAAATTATTTTTTATCATCTTATTTTCACTCTCCTTAGTTGCTCCATATATATTTATAGAAATAACTAATAAAAAATAGGTTATAACCATTAAATATTTTTTCATTTTCTTCTCCTATATTTTTTAAGAATGGTTTTTTACAGATACAGTTATATCAAAAAATTTCTGTAGCACATTATTTTCTCTATAATAATCATCTATTGCAGGGAAAATAAATTCTTCAAGATTTATTTTTTTATCCTCTTTTATTTTTTTAAACTTCTCATAATTTTCTATAAATAATCTGTGTTTTCCCTCGCTGTTTTCTTTTAATTCAACCCATAGATAAGTATTATTTTCAAAAGGAATATTCACTCCGTACACACCGTCTTTATAACTTCTTTTAAATGGAATTTTCTCATTTTCATTAAAAACTAAATTTTCTTCAGTAAATCCTATATCTTCAAAACTCATCAAATCAACATATACAAGATTTGTGATTATGGTAGCTTCGAGCATAGAGTTTAAAGAATTTCCTATTTCTTTTCCTAATGTTTCCATACCTTTTTCAAGTTCTTTTGAAAAATCTTCTGAACTTTCTGATATTACAATTTCATCATCAGAAACTTCTTTTATAGTTATTTCATCAGAATTATCAGAAACAGTTTCATCTGTAATTATTTTTTCCTCTTGGCTATTATAAGGTGTTTCGTCGTGATAAAATCTTTGTTCCTCTATCATCTGTCCGTTTTTTATTACAGCTTTTAATTTAGGTATTCCGTCCACAGAATAAACTTCATAAATTCCTTCTGGAACATTGTTTTTAAATTCCTGTCTTGTCCATACATTTCCATTTTGATAATAATCTTCTTTTATACCATTAAGTTTTCCAGCTTTATAGTTAATTTTGGAAACAAGATTTTTCTCTTCGTTAAAGTACTGCCATTCTCCTTCTTGAAGACTTTCTTTATAGAATCCTGTCAATTTAAGATTTCCATTTTCATAATATTCATCAAATTTTCCGTTAAGATTTCCGTTTTCATAATTTGCTATAGCCTGTGTATGTCCATTAGGAAAACAATATTTGAATTCTCCATGAAGCACTCCCTCTTTGTAAACAGCTTTGACTCTCAAATTTCCTGTGTCGGAATAATATTGTTCTGTAAGTCCGTCTCTTTCTCCATCTTTAAAGTTGGCATCGTCTACAAGAACTCCATCTTCTGTATACAGCTGGAAAAGCCCGTTTTGTTTTCCCTCTTTCCAATGTCCTATTTCTTTTATATTATTTTTATAATAACTAACATTTAAGCCGTCAAGTTCTCCGTTTTTATAAGAATAAATATTTGTATAATCTCCGCTTTCCTCTTTAATTCTTCCGCTGAAAAGTTTTTCTTTCTCATCGTAGAGTTTCCCATTAAAATTTTTTACTTGTTCATCACTGACAGCAGGAAGATATTTAAAAAATGAATATTTGTTTTTATAAACATAGCTTCCAATTCCAACACCAACTAATAAAATTACTCCTAATATAATTTTAGTTTTCATAGCAATACCTCCTGTTGTGAATAAGTACTTAAAAAATTAAAGCAAATATTTTTCTTATTATTGAAATTCCTAAAAAGACTGCTCCTATAATTATTAAAATATATTCTCTGCCTCTGTTAGCTCCGTCTTCTGCAATCCAATATTCTTTTGGATTGTCTTTACAAACTAAAATTCTGTAATCTTTTCCGACTTCATACTCTGCTAGGTTAATATCTTTTATTTTTTTTATAAATTTTTTGGTTTTTTCAGGCATTTCATCAACATTTATATTTTTTAATTCTTCTCTTGGTCTGTTGTTATATGTTCCTCTATATTCTTCTTCATAAGTTATTCCATCCACAACATATCTGAAAACAGGATAATGTTTATTAAAACTTGGAGAGTAACTATATCTTACAAGAGTTCCTGTTGTATAAAAACTTCCATCAACAGCTTTGTTGTATTGAAAAATATTAAAGCTGCCTATCACAATTAATACGATACCTATTAAAGTTGTCATAATTACCAGCTCCTTAAAAGTTTTGGCTAGAAAGCTCCGCCACCACCGCGTCCTCCTCCGCCTCCTGAAGAACTGCCGCTGAAACCTCCTCCTCTTCCTCCCGAAGAAGAGTGTCTGCTGTTTGCCAAAGCTGAAGTTGAACGATTTACTGCATTTGTTGTAGTTCTTTCAACATTTCTGAATGCTCTGCTTGTTTCATACATATACATAAGAGGCATTCTTCTGTGAAAGTTGTCCATACTGCTGTTTTTCAAATCACTTTCTCTGAAAATTTTTTTGTATCCGGCTGCCACTTTTTCAGCAACACCAAGAGCTATTGCATATACAAAATAATGTTCCCAGATATGAATGGAAGCAAGTTTTGCCTCTTCAAGATTACTGTAATCCACAAGAAACTTTTTAAATGCCAGCCATTTTGCTCTTAATTTTTCTGCTTCTAAAGTATATTTTCCGCTTGTTGAAATTGTAATAACTATAACTGCAAAAGATACAAAAGGAAACATAATAAATTTTCCATTGTTAAAATAAACTGCTGAAAACACTCCTATGGGCAGACTTAAAAATCCTGTTGCCATTCCTAAAATAATTGGTAGTTTATGGAGAGGTTCTTTTTTGAAACCGACTTTTTTCAAATCAGCTTTCACCATTTCTTCCCATTTTTCATATTTTCTTCCAAAAGCAAGAGCATTTTTTTTGCTTGAAATATATCTTTCAATATCTTCCATTACTACCTGCTCTCCATTTCCCAATTCATCTATATACCATTTTATTAAAAATTTTTCGTAATTTTTAAATTCAGACATTTTTTCTGCCATAGTATCAGAATTTAATTTTAATATAGTCTGGTTGTCAGATTTATTTTCAACCATTTCAAAAATATCTCTTCTCACTAAATCCATTACTGTGGCAAGCAGCTGGTTAGGCAGAACGCGTCTGGAAACGACAGCTCCTCCAACAGCAGGAGAAAAATTGTCGGGTGCTTCTCTGAAATATTCTCCATATTCGTTGATTACTTTATATTTTTTCTTATTTTTGATATAATTAAATGCAACAACAAAAATTATCCAGCACCACCAAAAGCAGAAAAATATATTTCCCAAAGTGCCTTTCATTTTGGCAAATTCTCTTTGTCTGTTTGCTTTATCAGCAAGGTCTGCTTCCATTTTCATAATTTTTTCATAATTATTTTTATTTTTAACGAGAGCAGGATTTATTTTAGACACAAGAGATTTTGGAAAAAGAATATTTGCTTCCACAAAATCTCCTGAATAGTAATCTTGAAGAGTGTAAACAATTTCTTGTCCGTTTATAATATCCACATTTCCTGTAAGAGGTCCATGCCCGAAAGCATTTATATTTTTTGTGTCTGTTTTTTCAGGGAGAATTATTTTTACTTCGATATTTTCTATATCTGTCTGCCAACTTTGCCCTACCATTTTTCTGTTAAACTGTGCAGTGTCATTGTACACCGTTACACCTTGAGGAAGAGTGTATGTAAAAGCAAACCATTTTGTTTCTTCTGACATAGGAAAATAAAGTTTTATTTCTGCCAGACCGTCATCGTTCTGCAGAGAATATGTTCCTTTCTGCCTTGTTTCATTTTTTTTGGCAGGAACAAATTCGCTGTTTTGTTCATAATAGACTTGAAGATTTTTCAGATTTCCATAACCTTTATAATCTATGTTGTACAGTATTCCGTTGATGTCGTAAGCATTGTATTGTGCAAATTCTGTTACATCAACACTTCCGTCATTATTAATCTGCGCTGTAATTTTCAGATTATCTACTTTGTAATAGGGTTCTGCAAATGTTATCAGAGATATAGTGATTAAAAACAGAAGTGCTAGACATTTTCTCAATGAAACTTTAACTTTCCTCATAAACTCCCCTCCTGAAATTTGTTATAATACATATGTTTTTCTTCTTTTGTATATTTTTATTATAAGTCTTTACTACACCTTTTGTAAAGTACAGA
>UQXM01000141.1 GCA_900545035.1 uncultured Fusobacterium sp.
ATTCTGAATGCTCTTACAGCACCATCAACTGCCGGAGCTGTAATATGGTGGGCATCACAAGTTTCTCCATATCCTATTACTTCAGCATATATTTTTGCTCCTCTTGCAAGAGCATGTTCCAATTCTTCAAGAACAAGAACTCCTGCTCCCTCTCCCATTACAAATCCGTCCCTGTCAGCTGTAAATGGTCTTGAAGCTGTGTTGGGATCTGGGTTTGTTGAAAGAGCCTTCATATTTGCAAAACTGTTTATTGCAAATTTTGTAATGCAGGCTTCTGTTCCTCCCGCAAGCATTGCATCTGCTTTTCCAAGTTTTATAGTTTCAAAAGCATCTCCTATTGAATGAGTTCCTGCTGCACAGGCTGTTACTATTGATTTATTAGGACCTTTTGCCCCAAGATATATTCCCACATTTCCTGAAGCCATATTTGCTATCATTCCGGGAATTGTGAAAGGAGAAAGTCTTTTCGGACCTTTTGTCATAAGAACTTCATGCTGAGCCTCAAATATTTCCATTCCTCCTATTCCCGAAGAAACGATTACTCCAACTCTTTCTGCATTGTTTTCATCTATTGTAAGTCCTGAATCCTCAAGAGCCATTTTGGCAGCTCCGATTGCAAACTGAGTATTTCTTGCAAGTTTTTTTATTTCTTTTTTCTCTATTCCGAATGTTTCAGGGTCAAAATCTCTTACTTCTCCCGCTACTTTTACAGGAGTATCTTCTGTATCAAAAGCTTCTATTGTTTTTATACCTGTTCTGCCTTCAACAATTCCTGCCCAAGATTTTTCAAGCCCTGTTCCCAAAGCTGTTATAAGACCAAGTCCAGTTACAACAACTCTTCTCATGTTATCACCTCTCTTGTTGTTTCAAAAATTCTGTTTATAAAAATTAAAGGGGATATTACTGTATCCCCTTTAGTGTCATTATCCTACTTGTTTTCTTCTATGTAGTCTATTACATCTTGTACAGTTTTTATTTTTTCTGCATCTGTATCAGGAATTTCAACATCAAATTCTTCTTCAAATGCCATAATTAACTCTACTGTATCTAATGAATCTGCTCCTAAATCATCTACAAAGTTTGCTTCAGGAGTTACTTGTTCAGCGTCCACTCCTAATTGTTCTACTACTATTTCTCTGATTTTATCTAACATATTTTCCTCCTCGGTTTCTTTTTAATTTTTTTTATTTTCACTATAATATTACCAAATTTAATTATAGTTTTCAACTTTTTATGAAAATAAAAGTAAGACTTTTATCCTATAAGCTTTTCACATCAGCTAAACTGTTTATACTTATTACTTTTATCTCTTTATCTATTTTTTTTATAAGACCTGCCAGAACTTTTCCCGGTCCTATTTCATAAATTGTATCCACACCGTTTTCTTTTAATTTTTTTACTGTATCAACCCATTTAACAGGTCCGAAACTCTGTGCATAAATTTCTGCTTTTATCTCTTCAGGTGTTGATATAATTTCAGCTGTTGTATTAGCTATCAACTTTGCTGTTCCCGGTTGGAAATTATACTTTTCAGCTTCTTCTTTCAATTTTTCTCCTGCAGGTTTCATAAGTGATGAATGGAAAGGACCTGATACAGCAAGTGCCATTGCTCTTTTAGCTCCCGCTGCTTTCAAAGCTTCACAAGCTCTTTCTATAGCATCTTTGTGCCCTGCTATTACTGTCTGTTTAGGCTCATTGAAATTTACTGCTTCAACTGTTCCTTCAACTGTTTTTAATACTTCCTGAATTTTGTCAGCTTCCATTCCAAGAACTGCCGCCATTCCTCCGTTCACTGCTTCAGCAATTTCGTTCATTGTTTCTCCTCTGAATGCAGTAAGTTTTACTGCATCTGCCAAAGTAAGAAATCCTGCAGAACCAAAAGCTGCATATTCTCCCACAGAATGCCCTGCTGTAAAATCAGGGATTATTCCTTTTTCTCTCACAAGTTTTTCAAGCACAAGACTCATTGTAACTATTGCAGGCTGAGTGTACTTAGTTTTTTTCAAAGTCTCTTCAGGTCCTTCAAACATAGCTGTTTTCAAATCAAAAGAAAGACTTGAAAATATCTTGTCAAACTCTGCTCTCGCTGTTTCATTGTTTTCATATATATCTTTTCCCATTCCGACAAACTGTGCTCCTTGTCCCGGGAAAACAAAAGCTGTTCTGCTCATTAAAATTCCTCCTCAAAAAGAAAGTTTTTATATTACATCTGTAATTTTAACATAACTCCCTTTTTAATGTCAATATTACAGATAAATTTATTCTTCGTTTTCATATTATTTATTCCATTTTAAAATTACAGAACCATAAGTAAGTCCTGCTCCGAAACCTGTAAGAGCAATCATATCTCCTTTTTGAATTTTTCCTTCCTGTACAGCTTCTCCAAGAGCAAGTCCGACAGAAGCTGCAGAAGTGTTTCCATATTTTTGAAGATTTACATAAAATTTATCCATTGGCAGTTTCAATCTTTTTGCTGCAGATTCTATTATTCTGAAATTTGCCTGATGAGGAACTACCATTGCCAAATCTTCCGCTTTCATTCCTGCTTGTTCAAGAGCTTTGTTTGTAGCTTTTGGCAGAGCTCTTACAGCAAATTTGAATACCTCCTGCCCATTCATTTTTAAATATACATCTCCGTTGTCTATTGCTTCGTGAGTAACCGGATGAAGTGTTCCCCCTGCCGTAATTCTAAGAGTTTCGTCAAGCACTCCCTCTGTTCCAAGGAAAGATGAAACTATTCCGTATCCCTCTTCCACCTCTTTAAGAACTGCCGCTGCCGCTCCGTCCCCAAAAAGTATAGCTGTATTTCTGTCTTTCATATTAAGAAGTCTTGATACTGATTCTGCCGCTACCACAAGAATATTTTTATACATTCCTGACTGTATCATTGACTTTCCAACTGTAAGAGCATATATAAATCCACTGCATGCTGCACTTACATCAAAAGCAGCCGCATTTTCCGCTCCCAGTTTTACCTGTATAAGAGAAGAAGCATTTTGAGCTCTGTAATCAGGTGTGCATGTTGCAAGAATTATAAGCTCCACATCTTCAGGTTTCATTCCTGCATCTTCAAGAGCTTTTTTTGCCGCTTCCACTCCCAAATCAGATGTTCCCTGTCCTTCCACAGCATATCTTCTTTCCTGTATTCCTGTTCTTGTTCTTATCCATTCATCTGAAGTATCAACCAATTTTTCCCAGTCAGCATTAGTCATTACTTTTTCAGGTACATAGATTCCCAATCCAACGATTCCTACGCTTTTTAACACTCTTCTTCCTCCTGTACGCTTATCATCTCTTTTAATTTTTCCACAAATTTGTTTTCTGCAAATTCATTTGCCACTCTTATGGCGTTTTTTATTCCCACTGCATCTGAATTACCGTGTGCTTTTATAGAAACACCGTTAAGCCCTAAGAATAAAGCTCCTCCGTATTCAGATGAATCCATTCTTTTTTTCAGCTTTTTCAAAACCGGCATCATAAAAAATATTCCTATTTTAGCAAGAAAACTTCCTTTTATTTCCTCTTTCAGACATTCAAAAATATATTTTGCCACACCTTCACTTGTTTTAAGCACCATATTTCCTGTAAAGCCGTCAGTAACCACAACATCCACTTTCCCCGACATCATGTCTCTGCTCTCTATGTTTCCCGCAAAATTTATATTTTTATTCTCTTTTAAAAAATTATAAGCTTCTCTTGTCAGCTCATTTCCTTTTCCCTCTTCGCTTCCTATATTAAGAAGTGCTGCTGTGGGATTTTTTCTGTGCAGAATTTCTTCTGCAAACTTACACCCTATAACAGCAAATTGATTTATAAATTCAGGTTTCGTATCTGCATTTGCTCCCACATCCATAAGAACAATATTTTTTCCTTTGGCCGGAAATACTGTGGCTATGGCAGGTCTTAACACCCCTTTTATTCTTCTCAATTTAAGCTGACTGGCAGAGATTAACGCTCCTGTATTTCCTGCTGAAACAAAAGCATCTCCCTCACCGTTTTTTACCAACTCAAGAGCCACATTCATAGATGAATTTTTCTTTTTTCTCACAGCTGACACAGGTTCATCTGTCATCTCTATAACCTCATCAGCATTTACAATATTAAGACGATTTTTGTCATATTTATGTTTTGAAAGAGCTTTTTTTAAAATTTCCTCTTTTCCCACAACAGTTATTTCTACCCTCGGCATCTCCTCAAGAGCCAGAACTATTCCTTTTATTACTTCTTCAGACCCTCTGTCGCCCCCCATGCCATCAACAACTATTCTCATTTTACTTTTCACTCCTAAAATTCTGATACACAAATTTTTTTTAATTATACCACAATTTTTATTCAATATGTACAATTTATATTTAAAATTCCTCTTACTCCTAAAATTTCCATAAAAAAAATCCCGCATATTTCTGCAGGACTTAGTTTTAAGTGGCGCACTTGAGAGGAATCGAACCCCCAACCTGCTGATTACAAGTCAGCTGCTCTGCCAA
>UQXM01000142.1 GCA_900545035.1 uncultured Fusobacterium sp.
CGATATCAATGGTTATGCCCCTTCGTTTTTCATCCGGAAGAGTATCGGTATTTTTTCCTGTAAGAAACTTTACAAGAGTAGTTTTCCCGTGGTCAATATGCCCTGCTGTTCCGATTATAATATTTTTCATTTTATATCCTTTTAATTTTCACTCTTATATACCAAAAAGTTTTTCTGCTGTTTCTCCGATAATTTTTATATCCTCATCGTTTACAGCTTTCATATCCAATATAAAAGAATTTTTTTCAATCCGCCCAATTACAGATGTATCCGCCTGTCTGAATTTTTTCGCAATTTTGTCCGGAGCCATTGAAAGATTAAACTTTATTCCGAAACTTTTTACAGTTTCTTCAGGCATAGAACCTCCGCCGATATCAGCCTCTGTTTTTATTATTTCATGGGAAATATTATTTTTCGATAAAATTTCAGAAAGCTGTTCAGCTCTTTTTTTCACGCAAGAAATATTTTCCGTAATATATTTCAATGTGGGAATTTCTTTTACAGCTTCTCTCTCATCTCTGTATGTCCTGAATAAAATTTCAAGAACAGCTGCTGTCATTTTATCAATTCTTATTGTACGAAGATACTGATTTTTTTTCAGCCTGTCAATGAGAGATTTTTTTCCCAAAATTATTCCTGCCTGACACCCTCCAAGAAGTTTGTCCCCGCTGAAAGCAACAATATCAATTCCTGATTTTAAAACTTCCTGTACAGTTGTTTCTTTTGCTGCTCCGTATTTTGAAAAATCTATCAAAGCTCCGCTCCCCATATCCTCCATGGTAATAATATTCTTTTCTTTTCCGAGAGCTGCTATCTCTTCCCTTGGTGTTTCCCTTGCAAATCCTTTTATCTTATAATTTGATGTGTGAACTTTTAAAATCATTCCAGTATTTTCCGAAAGAGCATTTCTGAAATCTTCAATATATGTTTTATTTGTCGTTCCACATTCAATCAAATCTGCACCTGCAAATTTCATAATTTCAGGTATCCTGAAAGAGCCTCCTATCTCAATAAGCTCTCCTCTGGAAATAACAGCCTCTTGGTTTTTTGCAAATTCATTAAGACACAAAACAACCGCTCCTGCATTATTGTTTACAGGAAGAGCTGCTTCCGCTCCCGTTATATCACAGATAAGCTGTTCAAGATGAGCATATCTTGAACCTCTTTTTCCTGTTTCAATATCATATTCAAGATTATTGTATGATGTAACTATTTCAAAAAGATGTTCTCCCATTTTTTTTGAAAAAACACTTCTGCCTAAGTTTGTATGAATGATTGTTCCTGTACAATTTATCACTTTACGCAGATTTGTCTTTGATTTTTCTTTTAAAATATTGATTATTTTTTTTGTTACATCATCTTCTGTATAATTTTCTATTTTCTCATTTAAAATTTTTTCACGAAAAAACTCTATTCCCTCTCTGATACTTTGAGAAAATGTATAATAATCTGTTTTTCTTCCGAATTCTTCAAGTTTGCTGTGTGTCAGCAGGTAATCTGTTTTTGGAAGTTTTCTTAAAAGCTCCCTTTTCATAATTTTTACCTCACAATAATATTTTTTTCTCCCTGTTTTTCAACAGTTCCCACCACAGCAGATTTTATTTCAAGAACAGACAGTTCTTTCATAATATCATTAACATATTTTGCAGGGATTGAAAACAGAAGCCCTCCCGATGTCTGCGGGTCGTATAAAATCTCTTCCAGCCAGAAAGGTATTTTTTCCTCATAAAATACTTTTCCCTCAAGATATTTTCTGTTTTTCTGTCCTCCTCCTGTTATGAAAAATTCTTCTGCATACTCTTTTGTCCCATCAAGATACGGCACAAGTTCACTTTCTATCACAAAAGTTTTTTCAGAAGCAGAAGCCATTTCATAAAGATGTCCCAAAAAACCAAATCCTGTTATATCTGTACAGGCTGTTACAGGATACTTTATAATTATTTCCCCTGCATATTTATTAAGAGCAGTCATATTTTTAACAGCTCCCGCAATATGTTTTTCCTGTGCTTCATTAACTTTTGCCGCTGTGGTAATTATTCCCGTTCCCAGAGGTTTTGTAAGCACTAATACATCTCCCTCCTGTGAACCGTAATTTTTTAATATTTTGTCAGGGTGTGCAGTCCCTGTTACAGAAAGCCCGTATTTTACTTCAGGGTCGTGGACAGAATGTCCTCCGCTCAAAACAGCTCCCGCTTCCATAACTTTTTCTGCTCCGCCTCTTAAAATTTCTCCCAAACCTTTTATATCTTCTTTTTCAGGATAGCATACAATATTCATGGCAGTTATCGGTTTTCCTCCCATGGCATACACATCACTCAGTGAATTTGCCGCCGCTATCTGCCCGAAAGTATAAGGATCTTCCACCATTGGTGTAAAAAAATCCAATGTCTGAATTATTGCTGTGTCATCTGACAGCTTGTATACAGCTGCGTCATCTGACTTTTCATATCCCACAATAAGATTTTTATCCTCTTTAGTCGGGATATCTTTTAAAATATTTGAAAGAACCTCCGGTCCTATTTTTCCCGCTCAGCCTCCGACCGAACATCTGTTAAGCTGAAATTTCATAATACCCCTCCTTGTTTTTTGAATTTTATTAAACTACATTATATATATTATCATTTTTTCCAAGAAATTTCTCTCTCTTTTTAATATATCATTTCAAAATCTTTCATTTCTGCCATATCCAAAATATCTCTCACCACTTCGTCAACACTTCCGAAAGGAGAACCTTTATACACTGCATTTTCTGCAAGCTCTATTATTTGAGGATTATCTCCCTGAATAAATACTTCCACATCACCGTTGTCAAGATTTCTCACTTTCCCCTTAACACCCAGTTTTTTTGCTCTCATTCCCACATAAAATCTGTATCCCACATGCTGAACATTCCCTTTTACAATATAGTGATAAGTTTTCATTTTTCTTCTCCTTTACTTAATTATTAGAATTAAAGATAAAATTCTCGACATTAAAAATATCTGCGTTGTTTATGCAGTGAACTGAACGCTGAAAAATGATATGTCTGAGCGAAGCGAGTTTATCATTTTTAGTGAAGTGAGCAAAATAAACAGCTGATATTTTTTCTTAGAGAATTTTATCTTTAATACCTTACCATTCCTCCTTCAAGGTTATCACACTCACACACTGTAATTTCATTTTTCTCCAATATTTCCATTATTACAAGAATAATAATTGTCCCGCTGATAACAGCATCTGCTCTTTGAGGCTGAAGTCCCGGTATCGTTTTTCTTTTTTCCAAATCCATGCTCAAATAAAGTTTCAGATTTTTTTCCAAATCTTCTTTTGACATTATGTACATATGAACTTTTTCTGTATCATATTTTTCCATTTTTTCTTTTACACTTACATTGGTAGTAACTGTTCCTGCCACTCCCACAAGTTCAAAATCTTTTTCTTTTAGAAATTCTGTTTCCTTAAATCTCTGTTTCAAACTTTCTCTGCACTTTTCAATATTTTCCTGTGAAAAATTATCATTTTTAAAAAACATCTCTGTTTCTCTCACAGCACCTGCTTTAAAACTTTTCAGAAACTCTGTTTTGTTTCTGTTTCCGTAAATTATCTCTGTGCTTCCTCCGCCGATGTCAAAAAGAATTATATTTTTGTTTTCAAATTCTGATATTGCTCCCGAAAATGTAAGTTCTGCTTCCTCATCTCCCGAAATATATTTTATTTCAATTTTTGTTTTATCATATATTTTTTTCAGAAAATAATCTTTATTTAAAGCCTCTCTTGTGGCTGATGTGGCAAATCCTTTTATTTCACAAACTCCATAATCATCGGCAGTTTTTTTGTAATTTGAAATAATTTCCGCAACAATTTCCATTCCCTCTTCTTTTATACTGCTGTCCTCATTTATATATCTTCCCAGTTTTGTAATCTGTGTTTCCTTATAAAGCTTTCTGATTATTTCAATTTTTCCTTTTGAATTGTCTGCTTCTGCAATAAAAAGTCTGCATGAATTTGTTCCGATATCAATAACAGCCTTTACAAATCTGCTGTGATTTTTTTCATTTACTTTTTGTATTATCTCACTTGAAATATTTTCGGCTTTCATGCCCTCTTTTGTTTTCAATACAAATTTTATTTTTCCAAAACTGTTTTTCTTGTCCCTCTTCATTATTTCAATAAATTTTTCCGCAGGAATATATACAGGTGTACAATCTATCCCATATTTTTCAAAAATATTTTTTACCTTTGCGCCCTGTAAAGAGAGAAACTCTATTAGAATCTTCGTTCTGATCATGATGCTAGTTCGGAAAGGGAAGACAGATAGCAGGAGTTGTAATTAATTTATTGCGTTAATAAAAAAAGAAGATAGCAATGTCTAAAATTTGTCAAATTACCGGAAAGAAAGCAATGGTTGGCAACAACGTTTCTCACTCTAAGAGAAGAACGAAACGTAAGTTTGATGTGAACCTGTTTACTAAAAAGTTCTACTGGGTAGAACAGG
>UQXM01000143.1 GCA_900545035.1 uncultured Fusobacterium sp.
GTATGAAAAAAGAATATGAATTGATATTATTATTGAAAAAATCAACAAATTGTATATGTTCGATTTCTGTCATTTGTAGGGTTGATTTTAATTAATTAAACATAGTAATTTAGTCAGGAATTGTTAACTCCTTTTTCACATTTTAATACCAAGAAATAATAAAGTCAAGTGAATTTTTTTGAAAAAATAACAAAAAAATACTACCAAAAAATTTTTTTTAAAAAATTTGAGCAATTTTTTATCAGTATAATTAGTCAAAAATAATTATACAGAAAAGCATGAAAATATCTATATATAATAATTTAAAAATATAAAGTTAAATAAATTGTTATAAAGATATAAAAATAAAAAATATATAAATAAATTAATTTTAAAAACAATAAAATGAATAAATTAAATCATTTAAAATTTTTGTTTAGTGTATTATAATGGGAAAATTTTTAAACTGGGCGGAGATAATTATATATTAAAATATATAAATTATTAAGTTTGAAACGAAGTAAAAATATGAGGTGAGAAAATATGGGGAAAAATTATGCTGAAAGTTCATTAAAACACTATTTAAAACAAAAAGTAAGAATAACTTTAGGGTTAGTGGTTACATTTCTGATTACAGGAATGGTTTCGTTTGGAGCTAATGAATATCCATTAATGGATAAAATTGGAGATAGTGGATATTTAGATGCTATGGAGTCATTAAATGGATTGGGAAGTGTTGATATTTCAGCTGATAAAAATTATACTTCATCAGATGGAAAAGCAACAAGTAATTTAAAAATAAAAAAAGATGGAGATAATTATAAATTTTCTCTTACAAACAGTAATTTTAAAGAGGTTGTAATAGATAAAAATTTAATTTCTAAAAGAACTGCTGAAATTATAAATAAAACAATAAAAAATACTAATGAGTATGAAAAATTTAACGCAAGTAATCCTGTGTCTGCAATAAATAACAAATTTATGGATGGAGGAAGTGAAGGGCAAATAGGTAATAATATTACAAATAACGGAATTATAGCAGGATGGTCAAATTTACAAAAAGGAACAGGAGATAATGCAGAGGTAATAAATAATGGATTGTTATTAGGAACTAATGTACAGTTTTTGGAAAATACAGGATATTTAATTAATAATGGTATTATTTTATCAACAAGCGGAACAGTTCAGTCTGGTAAAAATGGAGTTGTATATAACTATGGAACAATTTCAGCAGCAGGAACAGCACAAAGCAGTAAAACATTATATAACTATGGAACCATAAAAGGACAAACAGGGCAGTCAATAAATGGCGGAATAGGAGAAAATTACGGAATTATAATTTCATCAAATATAGGACAAAATTCTGCAGGTGGAAATTCCCAAATATATAATTATGGTACAATAGAAAGTTCCGGAAATGGAATGGGACATACTCAAAGTTCGTCTTTATATAATTATGGATTGATAAAAGTAAAAGATGGATTTGCAATGGGAAATCATTCAACAAGTTCTGTTGGAGATACAATAAACAGAGGAGTTCTTTATTCATCTGGAAACAGTATAATTTTTGAAGCTGGAATTAAAAAAATAGAAAATACAGGAATAGTTATCACAGACAATAAAGATGTGTATGAAAAAGATTGGGTAAAAACAGGAGTAACTCTTAATACAAAATTTGAACTTCAAAATACAGATACAGTTGTTGAAATAAAAGATAATGCTCTTACTAACTCATCTTTTGGAGATAAAAATATAGGATATATTCATACGAATGATAAAAATTCTTCTTTGAGAATATCAAATGTAATAGCTGACAGAGATGAAAAAGGAGAAATAGTAAACAAAAAAGTATTGGGAGTTGTGGCAGAACAAAAATCTACTGTATTTAAAGCTGACGAAAATCTTTTTCTTGACGGAATTGATATGACAGGATATTTAATAAATGGAGGAACATTTATCGATATGAAAGATAAAGATTTAGTTCTTTCTGATGTTAATATCACCGTTACAGAGGATTTAACAAAAACAAATGGAGAAAAAGCTGTTGCAGTTGATTTAGGAAGTGGAAAACTTACTTTAATGGGAACTAATGAAATAAACGGAATTATTAAAGGTGGAGAAGATTCAAATCTTGAGGCAGTAGCACAAAAAACTGAAATTAAAACAAATACAGATGGAACTCTTACTTTTAAAAATGCTGACAGCGATAAAATTAAAGATGTAAACTATACTGATGTTAAACTTACAGGAGTAAAAGCTGATAAAATAGAAACAAACTTTACTCATACATCAGAGGGAAAAGAAAATACAATCGAAATAGGAGAAAATTTTGTTGTTGGAACAGCTGACGATTATAAAACAGAAACTGTTATTCAAGAAATTTCAAAAGAAGGAAACAAATCTAATTATATTATCGACAACCTTGATAATATTCACGGAAATATCTCTCTTGGTGCAGGAGAAAATACTGTTACTGTAAACAGCAGATTTGAGAAATACGACGGAAAAATAGATTTGGGAGCAGGAGAGGACAAATTTATTGTAACAGGAAATGTAGGATACAATGTTATAAATACATTTAACCATGTGGTTTATAATGCTGAAACTGTGGAACTTAAAGGCGGAGTATGGGGTAACTGGAATGAAGCTCACGGAAGCATAAGATTTGACGAAAGTACAAAAGATGTAAAAACACCTAATCTTACTCTTGGGGATAAAACAGTTATGAGAATTACTCTTAACACAGAAAATGAGGGAAGTGATTTTGCAAACTTCATCAGTGATGATTTACATATGAAACACGCAGTAATTACAGGAACAGGAAACGGGTCTGCTGTAAAATACTGGATAGGATATGACGGTTTAGACAGTACTAAACTTTCTTCTGATAAATACAGCTTTGGAGAGGGAATAAATACAGATGTTTCTGCTATCTTTAAAGTTGACAGTGTTGAGGGAAAAGAAACAATAGTAACTGTTAAGACAGCAGAGGATATGGGACTTTCAGGACAAGACAGAATAATTTACAATGCTTATTTAAATGAAATAAAAGCAGACGGAAATGTAAATACAGATGTTGTAGACCAGATAAACGGTTATAACAGCAGTGAAGCTTTTGTAAATCATATTAAAGGAACTTCTGTAACAGGAGAAGCATATTACACAGCTGGAAGCGTTGTAACAATGGATATAGCAGATACATATATGTCAGCTGTGGAAGATTTTACTAAGAGAGCGGGAAAAGGAGAATGGCTTGCTCAAGGTAAATATATAAACTCTGACACAGAATTTGACGGAGGAAGCAAAGTCAAAGGATATGACGGAGATGTTACAGGTACAGTTGGTATGATAGAATACGGATTTACTGAAAATACATCTTACGGAGCTGTATTTGGAATGGGAGATTCTGAAATGGATATCGACGGAGGAGGAAAACTTGACGGAGATAACACATATGCAGGACTTTATATGAAACACAGAACATCAAACGGAATTGAACTTGTGGCAAATATCGGATATGTGGAAAACGATATGGATTCAGTTTTAAGAAATGATTTTGAATTCGGTGACAACACAGCTTCAGGAAACGGAAAAACTTTTGAAAAAGGTACAGCTGATTCAAGTGCGGTTATAATAGGAGTAAAAGGAAGAAAAGATTACAGAATATCTGACACTGTAAAATTACAGCCTGTATTGGGAGCAAGAGCTACTCTTATCAATCAAGACGAAGCAGAAAATCCTGAAATGCACTTTACTATAAAAGAACAGGATATAATTGTTCTTGAGGGAACAGCAGGAATGGGAATAGCTAAAGAAATAGCTCTTTATGAAGGAAAATTGGAATTAAATGCAGGAGCGGAATATACTTTTGCAGCTTCAAGTTCAACAAACGATGCTGAATATACATTGTTTGATACAACAGAAGTAAAATTGGAAGATACAGACGCAGCAGAAAATACAGGAACAATTTATGTCGGAGCAGACTACGAACATGAAAGCGGAATAGGATTTAACGGAAAATACGAAATGCTTTGGAGCGACAAAGGAGACGACAGCAGAATAACAGCGGGAGTTTCTTATCGTTTCTAAAATAATATCAAATAGCGATAAATTTTCTGTGTAGAAAAATTATCATATAATTTTGTTCTGCCAAGAGTTTACACTTTCCCATAACTATCTTGGTGGAAATCCCTAAAAATTTTGAAAAACAGAGCGGTTATTCTGCTCTGTTTTTCTATATTGAGTATCTGACTAATATATTATTTCACAAGATTTTGTGGTATACTATATACAGCAAATAAAGAAAGAGAGGTGTAGATATGAAGAAAATTCCTATAGGTATAGAAGATTTTAAAATGTTGATATCAAATAATTATTTTTATATAGATAAAACTAAATTTATAGAAGAGATAACAAATGACGGAGCTTTAGTTAAACTATTTACCCGTCCGAGAAGATTTGGAAAAACTCTTAATATGTCT
>UQXM01000144.1 GCA_900545035.1 uncultured Fusobacterium sp.
TATGATGATAGTTGTTCTTGACAAGCCAAGACATAAAAAAGCTATGGGACAGATAAGAGAACTTGGAGCAAAATTATACGCTCTTCCTGACGGAGATGTGGCAGGTTCTATTCTTACATCAATAGTTGACTCTGATGTGGATATGCTTTACGGAATCGGAGGAGCTCCCGAGGGAGTTATTTCTGCTGCAATAATAAAAGTATTGGGCGGAGATATGCAGGGAAGACTTCTTCTTAGAAGTGATGTAAAAGGTTCTGACGATAAAAATGATAAAATTTCTGCCGATGAGAAAAGAAGATGTGATGAAGCAGGAGTAGAAGTAGGAAAGAAACTTCTTCTTGATGAGCTTGTAAGAACAGACGAAATAATATTCTCTGCAACAGGAATTACATCAGGAGACCTTCTTGAAGGTGTAAAAAGAAAAGGAAACATTGCAAGAACACAGACTCTTGTTGTAAGAGGAAGCAGTAAAACAGTAAGATATGTCAATTCTGTTCATAATTTAGATTTTAAAGATTCTTATCTTGATAAATTATTGAAAGATTAATACGAATAAAAATTTTTGGAGGAAGAATGTTTTTTTACGAGGACTTTATAAAAAAACTGGATAAAAATATACAAGGACAGGGAATTGAAAAATTCGGACTGGAAGCAAAGAGAACTGCTGTATGGCTTGGAACGGGAATTCCTTTTCTGGCAGCGGGGCTTATGGAGCTGTATATCAGTTATGTAAGAAATTTTGCTGTTACGGATTTGGCAGCAGGAATAATCTTTATTCTGTTGAGCATAAGACATTTGAAACTGTTTTTCAGCTATAAAATAGTTTTGGATTTTAATGAAAAAAAATTAAAAAGCAAAGATATATCTTTTGATTTTGAAAATGTAAAAAGTTGTGTACTGAAAGAGCAGGCAGTGGGAAAAAGAAAAAAATTGGAAGCTGTTCTTGATGTAATAACAAAAGACGGACAGCAGATAATAATTCCTCTTATGATGAACGATAAAATAAGATTTGTAAGTCTGTTGAAAAATGAAATGGGAAGAAAATTTGCAATAGAAAGATAGGATAAATGTATACAGGAGCAGAGAAAATTTTTCTGTTCCTGTTTTTGTAATTGATTAAAAATATATCTGCATACAAATTTTAAAAAATGTTTGAAAATTTATTTTAAGTGGAGTATATTTAAAATAAGTCAGGTATATATCTAAGATAAAATAATTTTTTCAAATTATGCAGAGGGAGATACTCCTGAAACAGCAGAAAAAAGATTTCACAAATCATCATTAGATGCTAATTTTAAATATTCCGGAAAAAATGAAAATACAAAAAAATATTAATTCAAAGTTCCAATGAATATATTTTTAATGGTTCTAAAGAATTAGCTCTAAAAAATACTTTATTTTTTGATAAGGTAAAAATGGCAATAGTAGTTACAAATGGAAATGAAAATGATTATACAGAAACTTTAAAGTATAAATCAAAAACAAGAAAAGGAATAACCGCTGAAATTGATAAAATATTATCCCCTATGACAGAGAAATATAAAAATTTGAGTAAAACAGAAAAGAACAATAAATTAGAAAAATTTAATAAAGGAAATATAAATAAAGAAATTAGAGGAATACTTTTATTAGTGCCAATCGCAACAACTAAATATATTGAAAATAATTATTTTACAGATGAAGAAATTTTGGAAAGATTTGGTGGAAAGAAATCTTATAATAAACCAGAAGATATACAATTTAAGTATGAAGAGTTTGCAGTTAAGGAGGTTAGAAATTGAGTGTAACAGATAAAGAATTATTAGCAATATGTAATCTTTCAAATTTAAAAATGGAATTTGCAAACTTAATAATAGAAGAGAAAAAAGAAGAAAATGCAGATAAAAATGAGGACTTGTCAACTAAAAAAATCGTGAGAAATCATACAATTTCTAGCCTTTTTGAAAAAGAAAAAGAAGCGATATTAAATAAAAAAATGATTCTCAAATTAGAAATATTTTTAGAAGAGAAAATATAGTTAATTAAGAAAAGGCGCCTAAAATAGAAGCAATATATAAAGATATAAAAGAAAAGAGGACAGCAGATGAGAAATACAAGATGGATATATAATGACAGAAATAAAAATTATAATATAAAAAAATACAGCAGAGATATGCTTTCAATTCTTGAGAGCAGAGGATTTAAAACAGAAGAAGAGATAGAAAAATTTATTGAATGTTCTCTTTCTGATTTAAGAAATCCTTTTTATTTGGCAGATATGGAAAAAGCTGTTGATTTTATTTTGGAGAAGAGAGATAAAAAACAGACAATATGGATTTACGGAGATTACGATGTGGACGGAATAACTTCAACATCTCTTTTGTATCTTGCTTTCAAAGAAATCGGAATAAATGCAGAATACTATATTCCTTTGAGAGATGAGGGATATGGTCTGAATAAACACGCAATAAAAGAGATAAAAGATAATGGAGGGGATTTGATTATCACGGTTGACTGCGGGATTTCTTCTGTGGAAGAGGCGGCATATGCAAAAGAGATAAGAATAGATATGATAATTACAGACCACCACGAAATTAACAATGAACTTCCTGAAGCTTACAGTGTTATAAACTGTAAAAGGGAAGATAACCGTTATGATTTCAGAAGTCTTGCAGGAGTGGGAACTGCTTTTATGCTTGTGCTGGCTCTTTTCAAAAAATTGGGAATAGAGGAATCAGCATACAAATATCTTGATATTGTAGCAATAGGAACAGTGGCAGATATTGTTCCTCTGGTTGAAGACAACAGAATAATTGTAAAAAGAGGACTTGAACAGCTTCGCAAAACAAAATGGAACGGACTGAATATGCTTCTCAGAAAAATTTTTCCAGATTTCAGAGAGAGAGAATACGATACTTACGATGTTGGGTTTATAATTGCTCCTGTTTTTAATGCAGCGGGAAGACTGGAAGATGCCAAAATGGGAGTGGAACTTTTTACAAGTGCTGACAATAAAATATGTGATGAGATGTCTTACACTCTTATGGAAAAAAATTCAGAGAGAAAAGAAATACAAACAGATATTTTTGATTGTGTTATTGATGAGATAGAAAGAAAAAAACTTTTTGAAAAAAATGTAATTACAGTGGCAAAAGAAAATTTTCATCATGGGGTAATCGGAATAGTTGCTTCAAAAATTGTAGACAGATATTACAAACCTACGATTATAATGGAAATAAAAAAAGATGAGGGAATTGCCACAGCTTCATGCAGAAGCATTGAGGGATTTAATATTATTGAAGCACTTAACAGCATGAAAGAACTGTTTACAAAATATGGAGGTCATGCAGGGGCAGCAGGTTTTTCCATTCCCATAGAAAATATTGAAGTTTTTGTAGAGAGAATAAATGAATATGCAGAAAAAAATTTGGAAGAGGTTTATTATTTGAAACCTGTGAAAATTGATAAAGAAATAAGTCTGCAAAAAATATCTTATGATTTTCTGGACGAGCTTTCAAAATTAAAACCTTTTGGTTTTGGAAATCAGACTCCCCTTTTTGCTATGAAAAACTGTACATATTCAAATTTGAGAAAAATCGGAAAAGATCAAAGCCATATAATGATGAATATTGTAAAAAATGGTGTAGAGATAAAAAATTGTGTGTGGTTCGGAGCAGAGGATATGTTTTCGGATATAGAAAAAAATCCTGTTTTGGATATAGCTTTTAAGCTGAAATTGGAAACTTTTAAAAACAGGTATCAATATAAAATTTATATTGAAGATGTAAAACCTCCGCAAAAAAATGAGAGATATGCAAATGAGGAATTTTTGGAAGCAAGAGAGCTGTATCACACAAAATTTCCAATGGAAACAGTATTTTATACAAGAAGAAAAGTCAGTGAAAATTTAAAATTTTTGTTTTCGGAGGGAATGGTTTTTATAACAGATAAAAAAATAACTGTAGGGGAACTTGACCCTGCCGTTTCTTATTTGCTGACAAAATTGAAAAAAAATTATGGATATAATTTTAAAGCAGAGATAATAAAAATTGTGCAGACAGACGAAAATTACAATGTTCATATTGAAATAAAAAGAGATTATAATTTTGAATGTTTTAAAGTGAGAGAGGGAGAAATATTTTTGGAAATAAAAAAATATCTTCTCGGAGAACTGCCTTACAACTCTTTTCAGAAAAAAATATTAAGCAGTATATTCAAAGAGAAAAAACCTGTTGCAGCTGTCTATAAGGATAACAGAGGTATTGGAATTATTTCAAAAACTGTTGCTTTATATAATAAAACCTGCGGAAAGAAAGTTCTGTTTGTGGGAGAAAATATTTCAGATAAAATAAAAAATGATATGGAAAAATATAGTTATTTAAAAAATTATATTAATGATTTAGAAACTAAAACTAAAAAGGAA
>UQXM01000145.1 GCA_900545035.1 uncultured Fusobacterium sp.
AAAGAACAAAGAAATAATTAATATAACAGCAATATTTTTATACTTTCTTATCATTGTTATTAGTTTCATAAACTACTCCTTTTTTATTTTTTATATCCTCACATTAAATTTTTGATAATACTGTATATTTCCATATTTTTTTCTGTTTTCAATGTATTGGGAAGAGCGACGAAAGAAAAACTTCTTTTCAGAGAAAAATTGTTAAGAGTGAGCTGTTCAATCTCTCCTGCTTCCAGTTCTTTCTGTACAGCACATCTGTATGCAAAAGTAATTCCCATATCTTTTTTTACCATACTTGCAATTACAGGAATACTGTCTATTTCATGCAGAAAAATAAAATTTTCAGGTTTTATATTATGAGCCAGACATTCATTTTCAAAAATATCTCTTGTTCCGCTGCCTTTTTCTCTCAAAATAAGAGGGGCTGAAAGGCAGTCTTCAAGTTTTGTAAATTTTTCATATCTGCTTCCTTTTTTGCAGAAACCACAGAATTCTTCTTCCATAAATATTTCACTGGCATAATTTTTTTTATCAAAATTTCCCTCTATAAGAGCAAAATCAATCATACCGTTTTCAAGTTCCTGCAGAAGTCCACAAGTATTTTTGGTTATCATTTCAAATTTTGTTTCTTTCATATATTCAGCCATTTGCGGTAGAAGAGAGGGCATAACTCCCTCACTTATGGAAAGTGTAGCTCCAAATCTTATTGTTTTTACAGGAGGTTGTTTTATAAAGGATTTAAACTGCTGTTCTATTGTAATCATTCTTTTTAACATTTGATAAAAATTTTTCCCCTCTTCTGTGAGAACAATTTTTCTTCCCTCACGGCTGAACAAAACAATATTATATTCATTTTCCAATGCTTTCAGCTGCTGGCTTACGGCAGGCTGTGTCATATGGAGTTCAGCTGCTGTTTTTGTAGTGCTTTGACATTCAGCCAGTTTTATAAATGTGTATAATTTTTGTTCTAACATTTTTCTCTCCTGAAAACTATAAATTTTTTTTATAAATTAAATAAAATTCTTAATTGGATTTTATAATATTTCTGCTGTATAATCAAGCAAAAAACAAAAATAACCTTGATATTCTAAAATACCAAGGTTATTTTATAATGTTTTAGAAATTTATAATTTCTGCACTGGCTTCATACCATTTTCCCTCTTCGTCTTCTCCATATTCAACAAAGAAGTTTACCTGCATATCATCAAGAGTAAACCCAACAGAATTTTCTTCGTCCACATTAAAAAATTCTATATTTTTAAATTTGACAGCTTCAAGCTTTTCGGCAACATCTTCTCTGCTTTCCACAAGCTCAACCACATCTTCTGCTATATCATACCCTCTTCTGTTAAATTCTTCTATAATTTTCTCTACAGTTTTAAGCAGTTTTTCAGTCATTTGTCCTCCGATTAGATTTTAAAAATCCCAATAAATTTTTTATATTTTTTTACCAAAAATAAAATAAATTTAATTTTTTTTATTTCAAAAGGGACTTTTTTTACAGCTTTTGACATCTGTTCTTCAATTTCTTTTTCAGTCATAAAAATTGCAGTTCCTTTCAATAATATTATAGTTAAATTATAATATTTTTACGGAAATAAAACAACAGAAAATATTTAAAATTATCCTAGCATCATGGCAAATTTTCTTAAAAGCCCTGATACTTCAAGGAAAGAGAATACAGCCACAACCCAAAGAATAGGTTTTACTGTTCCTGCTTTTCCCACAAATATTTTGATAGCCACATAAGAAATAAATCCAAAAGCAATACCTATTGAGATACTGTATGCAAGAGGCATCATTATTATAGTAAGGAAACATGGGATTGCTGTTTCAAGATTTCTCAAATCTATATCAAGAAGATTTTTAAACATAAATACTCCTACAACTATAAGGGCAGGTGCAGTTGCAAATCCGGGAACAACTCCGATTATAGGAGAGAAAAACAATGTAAGGATAAACATAACAGCTGTTGTTACAGAAGTAAGTCCTGTTCTTCCTCCTGCTGCTATTCCTGAAGCTGATTCAACGAAAGTTGTTACAGTTGAAGTTCCAAGAACTGAACCAATCATAGTTGAAGCTGCGTCAACTTCAAGAATTTTATCTATTTTTTCAACTTTTCCGTCTTTTCCGATTAATCCTGCTTCGTTTGCACAAGCAAGAAGAGTTCCCAAAGAGTCAAATAAATCTACAAACACAAATGAGAATATAGAACCAAGAAGAGCAGGTTTTAATGCTCCCATAATATCAAGTTTGAAAGCCACAGGCATTACACTCGGAGGCATAGAAACCACAGCTTTTGGAATTTCAATTTCTCCCATTATTATACCTAATATAGTAGTAACAACGATACCAAGAAGAATTCCTCCTTTCATTCTCTTAACTTCCAAGAATGCCATAACAGTAAATCCGATTACTCCAAGAATAACAGGTTTTGTAAATGTTCCAAGCCCAACAAGAGTTGCAGGATTTGCAACGATAAGTCCCATTGTCTGCATTCCAAGAAAAGCAATGAAAAGTCCTATTCCTGCTCCCACAGCAAGTCTCATTTCAACAGGAATAGCTTCAATAAGAGCTTTTCTGACTCCTGTAACAGTTAAAATAACGAAAACCACTCCGGATAAGAAAACCACTCCAAGAGCTTCCTGCCAAGTAGCTCCTTGTCCAAGAACCACAGTATAAGTAAAGAAAGCATTAAGTCCCATTCCCGGTGCCATAGCAAAAGGTGCGTTTACCCAAAGACCTGTAAGTCCTGTTCCGATTGCCGCAGAAAGACAAGTGGCAGTAATAAGTGCTCCTTTTTCCATTCCTGTAGCTGAAAGCATTACCGGATTAACAAAAACGATGTAAGCCATAGTTAAAAATGTAGTGATTCCTGCAATAATTTCTTGTTTTGCAGTTGTGTTGTGTTTTGAAAACTCGAAAAATCTTTCCAATTTTTCCATTTTTCCTCCCTGATTAATTTTTTAATTATAAAAAGACCTGTGAATACAGGCCCTTAAATCCAAAAGAAAGCCCATAGCTATACTGTTTACGGCAGTATGTAGAAACGCCTTACCATATTTAAGGCTTATACGAGTATATTGAAAATATGTATATATTACCTTAACATGATAGAGGATATTCCCGGTTTTGTCAAGGAATAAAACTCGATTATTTTTTAAAACAGAATGTAAAGATATTAAAGTATACAGCCAAGGTATAAAAAATAAATTTTTGACAAAATAAAAAAATCATGTTATTATTTTAGTAGTTATATGACTGACGGAAGTGGAGTTAACCACATGAAGTATAACACTAACAAGCCGACCGTCTGGGCAAAAAAGCCCGGAGTGTCGGCTTTTTTTAAAAAAAGGAGGAATTTATCGTGAAAACAGATATTCAAATCGCCCAGGAAGCAAAACTGCTGCACATCAGTAAAATTGCTGAGAAGTTAGGACTTACAGAAGATGATTATGACCAATATGGAAAATACAAAGCAAAGCTTGATTTTAATCTTCTGAAAAAATTTGAAAACAGAAAAGACGGAAACCTTGTGTTAGTTACTGCTATAACTCCGACTCCTGCAGGAGAAGGGAAATCAACAGTGAGTGTAGGACTTACTCAGGCTCTTAATAAATTGGGATATAATTCTCTGGCAGCTCTTAGAGAACCTTCTTTAGGACCTGTGTTCGGAATAAAAGGAGGAGCAACAGGAGGAGGATATTCTCAGGTTGTGCCAATGGAAGATATAAATCTTCATTTTACAGGAGATCTTCACGCAATAGGTGTGGCTCACAACCTTATTTCTGCTGTAATAGACAATCATATAAAATTCGGAAATCAATTAAATATAGATATAACTAAGATAACTTGGAAAAGAGTTCTTGATATGAATGACCGTTCTCTTAGAAATACTGTAATCGGACTTGGAGGTTCTGCTTCAGGTATACCGAGACAAAATTCTTTCCAAATAACAGTTGCCTCTGAAATAATGGCTTCTTTATGTTTGGCTTCATCTCTTAAAGATTTGAAAGAGAGAATAGCAAAAATTATAATAGGATATAATCTTTCGGGAAAACCTGTTACTGTAAACGATTTAAAAATAACAGGAGCAGTTGCGGCTCTTTTAAAAGATGCAGTAAAACCTAATCTTGTTCAGACTCTTGAAAATACTCCTGTGCTTATTCACGGAGGACCTTTTGCAAATATAGCTCATGGGTGCAACTCTCTTATAGCTACAAAACTTGCTTTGAAACTGGGAGATTATATTATAACAGAAGCTGGATTTGCTGCTGATCTTGGAGCAGAAAAATTCCTTGATATAAAATGCAGACAAGGAAATCTTTCTCCAAAATGTGTTGTCATTGTTGCAACAGTAAGAGCATTAAAAC
>UQXM01000146.1 GCA_900545035.1 uncultured Fusobacterium sp.
TGAATTAGTAAATGGATTTGTAGGAATAGAAACAAGTTCATGTGTAGATGAGCAAAATTACAGTGCAGAAATCGGAGAGCAAATTTTATTAGAAAGATTATACGATAAAATTTGGTTTGGATTAGGATTTGCTCTTGGAATGGCAAATAAAAAATAAGTTCTTCCCTGAATAAATGATATAGACCTTGCTACACCTCTTAACAATGTGGACTAGAGCGAGGTCGCTTATGGAAGTATAGCATAATGGTAATGCAGTACTTTGCTAAAGTGCCGAGGTAAAACTCTTACAGGTTCAAATTCTGTTACTTCCGCCAATTAAAAATAAAAATTTTTATATATAAAAATAAAAAGTGAGGTGATTTTATGGCAGGATTAACAGTTCCGGGATTTATTATTTTGTGTGTATTTGCAGGTATTGGGATATATACTCTAGTTAAATGGCATAAGAATAAAAAGAACAAATGAACAGAAAATGTATTTTTAAGAAGATATGACAAAGGCATTCCCGGATCATATTATTACAGAACACACAGATAAGGAGGAAAAATGACAAAAGAACAATTAATCGCTCTTGGAGCACCTGAGGAACTTGCAGCTAAAATTGCGGGAGAATCAGCAAAGGAACTTGAGGGATATATTGAGAAATCAAAATATTCTGAAATGGAAACAGCAAGGAAACAACTGGAGGAAGGAAATAAGACTCTTGCAAAACAGCTGGAAGAAATTAAAAAATCTGCTGGAGATAATGCAGAACTTAAAAAACAAATTGAAGATATGCAGACAGCAAACAAGGCAAAGGAAAAGGAGTATGCGGATTCTATTGTAAAACTAAAAATTGATAATGCAGTAGATATGGCTCTTCTTGGTGCGGGATCTAAAAATAACAAAGCTGTAAAAGCTCTTTTAAATTTAGAAAAAGCTGTATTGGGAGAAGACGGAAAAGTTGTAGGTTTGGATGAGCAGCTTAAAAATCTTAGAAAAGCGGAAGACTCTTCATTCCTTTTTGAAACAGCACCGAAATTCAAAGGTGTAAATCCTGCGGGAAAAGGAAAAGATGGGGAACTTGATTTCAAAGCAATGAGCTATTCACAAATTGAAAAATACTTGGCAGAAAATCCGGGTGCAAAAATAGACGATATAATATAAAGGAGATGATGTTTAAATGGCAAAATTTGATGAAAAAAGTTTTAACGGACAAGTGTTTGGAAAATATGTAGACAGAATTCCAAATACAAAAAGAAATGAATTAATTAAATCAAGAGCAATAAGAGGAAATGAGGCAATAAGAAATTCCTTTAATTCACAAACGGGAACAGTTTATGCAACAATTCCTTTCTATGGACTTTTGGACGGAGTACCTGTAAACTATGACGGGCAAACAAATATTACAGCAGAAAAAACAACTACTTTTGAAAGAGGGGTTGTAGTAGTTGGTAGAGCTAAGGCTTGGACTGAGAATGACTTTTCTTATGATGTAACAGGTGGAGTGGATTTCATGGATAATGTTGCAGCACAGGTTTCTGAATACTGGGCAGAAATAGACCAAGCAATATTACTTTCTATTTTGAAAGGTGTATTTGCAATGACTGGAAAAGAAAATTTGGAATTTGTAAATAACCATACTCTTGATATTTCTAAAGAATCTATAGCCAAAGCAAATGTAGGACCAGCTTCTTTGAATACAGCTATTCAAAAAGCATCAGGAGATCACAAACATAGATTTTCTTTAGTAATTATGCACTCAGCAGTATCTACTAATCTTGAAAATCTTAAACTTTTGAATTATCTGAAATATACAGATAAAGACGGAATTCAAAGAGATTTGGCACTTGGTTCATGGAATGGAAGACTTGTATTGATTGATGACGGAATGCCTACTCAGACAAAAGCCTCTTTATATGTAAGATGTGCTTCTACAGATGCAGGAGCTTTAAAAGTTACTGTTGCAGGAACTGAAGAGGGAGCAGTTAAAAAAGAAACTGTTGCCAAAGATATTGCTGATATAGCTGAAAACGAATATGTACAACATATTCAAAATGCTGTTATCTATACTTCGTATATCTTAGGAGACGGAGCTTTTGATTATGAAAATATCGGAGCAAAAGTACCTGCTGAAATGGCAAGAGATCCTAAAACAAATGGTGGAGAAACAACTCTTTACTCAAGACAGAGAAAAGTATTTGCACCTTACGGAATTTCTTATACTAAGAAATCACAAGTAACAAACTCTCCTACTGATGCAGAACTTGAAAACGGAACAAACTGGGAACTTGTAAATAACGGTTCTACTAATGCTAAAAAATATATTGCTCACAAAACAATTCCTATTGCTAGAATAATTTCAAGAGGATAGTGATTATTATGGCTGAACAACTTAGCATTTATAACGGCGTGGTTAAGAGGCTTGAATTTTTAAAATATAATGTTTCCGAAAATGAGAAATCTATTATTGAGTATATGATACTGAAAACTGTGAGCAGTGTAAATAATCTTACGAATCAGTGTTATACATCAGAAAATATTCCTTACGGACTTTACAGCATAGTTGTGGATAAAGTCTGCGGGGAATTTTTAATGTTTAAGAAAAATATGGGGGGTATTCCAGAACTGGATTTATCTCCCATAGAAAAACAAATTCAAGAGGGGGATACATCTGTTACTTATGCAGTGGATGGAGTAACCTCTCCTGAAAAAAGATTTGATAATCTTATAAATTTTTTGATGACAGGCAGAGATGATGAGCTTGTAAAATATAGGAGGCTTGCATGGTAAAGAAGTCTTTGAGTAAATTACAGACTGATATATGTAATATTTACGAGTATAAAAAAATAACAAATTCTAAAACTAAAAGAACAGAGTTTGAGCCTGTACTTATTCATGAAAATGTAAAATGCAGAGTATCTTTTAAAAATATTTCTGTTGCCAATCAAAAAACAGGAGAGGCAGAAATTAAGCAGGTAACAGTTCTTTTTATATCTCCTGACATAGTTATCAAAGAAAATTCAAAAATAGATATAATGAGAAACGGCAGAGTAACAGAATATCAAAATTCTGGAAAACCTGCTGTTTATCGTTCTCATCAGGAAATTATATTAAATCTGTATAAGGAGCAATCATAATGGGAAATGCAGTTAAAATAAATCTTCAGGGATTTAAAGGACTGGAAAATTCTTTAAAAAATGTACAGAAAGAAGTGGATGATTTTATTATTTCTCTTTCCAAAGAACTTGCAGCAAGATTACTTTCGAAAGTTATAAAAAGAACTCCCGTTGGACAATACAAAAATGGAAAAGTTGGTGGTGTATTGAGGAGAGGCTGGATAACAAAAAGTGAAAGAGAAGCAGAATTAAGTGCTGTTTTTAGTGGTGGTGAAAGTGTAACAAAAAAATATATAAATTCATTAGAGATAACTAAAAAAGATAAAGTCTACACTATTACTGTGGTAAATAGTGTGAGTTATGCCTCGTATGTTGAATTTGGTCATAGGACAAGAAATCATAAAGGATGGGTTCCCGGAAGATTTATGCTGACTATTTCAGAACAGGAGCTTGAGGGAGATTTAGAAAGAATAATTCAAAACAAATTACAGAAATTTATGGGAGGGGGCAAATGATAAATAAAATTTTAGATGCAATTTCAAATGCTCTGAATGAAGAATTTGGAGATGATATAGAAATTTATTCAGAAGATATCAAACAGGGTTTCAGAGAGCCTTGTTTTTTTATTATCTGTCTAAATCCTACAGAAAAAGATTTCTTGGGAAGCAGATATTTAAGAAAATATCTTTTTGACATTCAATACTTTCCCAAAAATAAAAAAAATCTAAATTCTGAATTATATTCTGTACAGGAAAGGCTTTTTAACTGTTTGGAATATTTGGAAACAGAGGGAGATTTAATAAGAGGAACGGGAAGAAGAGGGGAAATAGTGGATAAAAAACTCCATTTCTTCGTTAATTATAATATCTTTGTAGTTAAAAAAGGTTCCCAAGATGAATTTATGGAAAATATAAAAGTAAATATGAAAACAAGGAGATGAGATTATGGCAGAAAAAGAAAAAATTGAAAAAGCGGAAGAAATGTTTTCTAAGGCTCAAATCATCGGGAGCAAAAAATATTTTACAAGAAGAGATTTGCTGAATGCTATTTTGGAAGATGGCAGAGAATATACACTTTCAGAAGTAGATAAAAAAATTGACAGTTTTATGAAAAAGGCGGTGAAGTAAATGGCATATGGTGGAGGAAATTATGTTTTAATGAATAAGGTTTTACCTGGTTCATATATTAACTTTGTTTCTGCTTCGAGAGCAACAGTAAACATGGCAGACAGGG
>UQXM01000147.1 GCA_900545035.1 uncultured Fusobacterium sp.
GTTCAAAAAAATTCCCATTATAATACAATTAAACAAAATTTTTATTTTTACTTATTAGTTTTATTTTTATTATTTTATATTAAATTAAAAAACTTATATTATTTTATTTAAATAATCTTGAATTAATTATACACCTTAAAAAATTTTAAAGCTTAAAGTTATAAATAAGTATAAATGCTTTTAATTAATTATACACTTCAAAATAAAAAATTTTGGTAAAAAAATATTCAAAAAAATTTTTTTCAAATTTATTTTGATAATAATTTTTTGTTATTTTTTGGGAAAAACTATCTTGACTTTATAACTTTTTAATTTTATAATAAGAAAAAGAATAGATAATTCCTGACTAATTTACTCCGTATAATTAATTAAAATCAACGGTACATTTGACAGAAATCGAACATGTTGAAATTTTCCGTTTTTTCAAGACTAAAGTCATTTTATATTCATTTTTGATACATCTTTTTATCAGCTTTTTAAGCAATTTACAGCAACATAAATTTCTAAGTAAAATAAAATATTTAAGTTTTAGCTATTGACAATTTCGTTTTTTTTGCATATAATTTCTCGTGAAGTCAGACCGAACTATTTTTCCATGGAAAAAACATATATTAAAATATTTATTTGTAAGGGGTAATAAAAATTATGAAAGAAATTGATATTTTAAAAGAAAAAGAAAACGAAAACACTGTGGAAGAATTAGAGCTTCCTTTCTGCATTAAAACTGAAAAAGAGAGAGAACAATATCTGTTTTTCAAGCAGTGCACAGAATATCTTGAAAATTTTAAGCTTACAAGACCACTAGGAAGCACAAGCCATGAATACAAAATAATAAGAGATGCTGTAAAAGTACTTTCTCCTCTCACTAAGCCAAGCAATCTTGCAGAGTTTTTAAAAGTAGACACAGAGCTTATACTTTACAGTATAGAAAGAGAATATATTGATTGTTTAAAAACCAGTGATAACTGTGTTGTAAAAACTGATTCTATTATAACCTTTCTAAAGAAATTTTCAATTTTGATAAAATCATACGGAATAAGTACAAAGAATTATTTTTATCTGAAATACAAGAAGAAAAACAATTAACATATTTAAATAATTATATTTAAGATTAAAAAAAGTATATATTTCTATATTTTTGGGTGCAGGTATCAAAAAGTCGTATCTCATAAAAATGCAATGAGCAAAAATTGCTCTTGACAAAAAATAAATTTTATGATAAGAAATTGCTTTTCTTTTTAAGAAACCAAAAAGCTAAACAATTTGTCTTTTCATATAAAATATGGTATATTATAAATAGAATAATTATTAAAAGCTGTCTTTAAAGATAAAAGACAGCTTTTTTACAAAAAAATTGTCAAAGGAGACCAACTATGAAAAATAGATTTGAAGAAATTAAAAAAAATACTCCTGAACTTATTATGTTTTTAAAAGCTTTTCCCAAAGGAGCAGACCTGCATACTCATTCTTTGGGAGCTTCATATTCCGAATTTATTTATGAGGATGCTGTAAAATATAACAATTATTATGATTTAAGAAATAATATATTTCTCACAAAAGAGGAATACAGCCTTTCTGACAAAGATAAAAATATAATTCCCATTGAAATATTTAAAAAATATTATGCTGATAATATGTTTAATTCATACAGCATGAGAGGGTGGGACGGTATTCACGGAGGAGCAGAACATTTTTTCAGCACTTTTCCCCGTGCATTAAGCAGCAAAAGAGATGAAAATAATATGATTTTGGAAATGGCAAAAAGAAATATAAATCAAAATGTCAAATATCTTGAAATTATTTCCGAATGTATTCCTCACAGCACAACAGACGATTTTAGGAATATTCTTTCAAAAGAAAAATTTGATATTTTTCAAATGAAAAGATATTGTGAAATTCTTGATAATCTCGACACAGAAGAAAATTATCAGAAAGTAAAAATTTTTCTTGATAAACGAGAAATTTTTCTGAAAGAAAAACTGAATAAAGATTTTTGTATAAAATATATACCTTTTATGTGCAGAGCAAGTTCGCCTCTCATTGATTTTACTGCCGAAGCATATATGCTTATGCTTTACTGTATCAAAGATACCAGAATTGCAGCAGTCAATCTTGTAGAGCCTGAAGATAATATTTTCTCAAGGGAAAATTTCGGCACTCAAATGGAGATTATCCGTTTTATTCACAGATATCTTTCTGAAAAATATTCAGCTTCACATAAAAAAATAAATCTGACTCTTCATGCCGGAGAACTTAATCTTCTTCGTTCTCCGTTAGAAGATATGAACGACAGAATATGCAGTACAATTTTTCTTACAAGAAACAAAAACGAGCAGAAATTCCCTGCCGTAAAAAGAATAGGACATGGAGTGAGCATACCTTGGGAAGATAATGCCGACACACTTTTAAAATTTATGAGCATTAACAAAATTGCTGTTGAGATATGTCTGACAAGCAATGAAATAATTCTGGGAGTAAAAGGAAAAGAACATCCTTTTTCACTTTATAAAAAATATAATGTTCCTATGATAATCTGCACAGACGACGAAGCTGTCAGCAGGACAAATATCACAAAAGAATATCTTAAAGCTGTGGAAAATTTTAATCTTACTTACGACGACCTGAAAAATCTTTCAAGAAACGGTATTGAATATTCTTTCCTTGAGGGAGAAGGACTTTTTGTTGACGGAGATTATGAAAATATGAGAGAAGAGTTCAGAAATATATCTTCCCTTGAAGAATGGAAAGAAAGATTTACAGAGTATAAAGAATTTATCATGCAAAACGAAAAATTAAAAAGACAGATTGAACTTGAAATAAGTTTCCTGATATTTGAGCAAAATTATTTATAATTTTATAATAAAAGGCTGTGAATTAATCACAGCCTTAGTTTTTATTCTGTATAAATCCGCTGGCAATAACTTCGTAATTATTGTCATAAAGAACTACTCCTTGTCCCGGAGTAACAGCTCTCACTTTGTCCTCTGTAAAAGATACTTTAATTTCATCTTCTCCCGTTACAGAAATTCTGCATGGATGAAATTTGTCTCTTGACCTTGTTTTTGCAAAGCATTCTGTTCCGTCAAGCTCTTTTATATTATCAGCTTTTATAAGGTTTATTCCCTCTGCCCAAAGACTTTCTTTCATAAGTTCTTCATTGCTTCCCATTATTACAGAGTTTGTTTTTTCGTCAAGCTTCAAAACATATATAGGATTTTCAGAAGATATCCCCAGACCTTTTCTCTGTCCTATTGTATAAAAAGCCAGTCCCTGATGTTTCCCCAAAACTTTTCCCTCTGTATTTACAATATTACCCGGTTTTGCTATTTTTCCGTGAGTTCTTTCCATTAAAAATTCTTTCAGCTTTCCGTCTTCAACAAAACATATTTCCTGTGAATCTTTTTTGGCGTATACTCTTACTCCAAGATATTTTCCTATCTCCCTTACATCTGCTTTTTCTATCTCACCAAGAGGAAAGACAATATATTTCAGCTTATCTTTATTTACCTGAGAAAGAAAATAAGCCTGATCTTTTCCCAAGTCGTGCCCCACTTTTAATTTTCCGTTTTCAATATTGCTGTAATGTCCTGTAGCAATAAAATCTGCCCCTTTTTCCAAAGCAAAATCAATAAGAGCTCCCATTTTTATATGTCTGTTGCATATCATACATGGGTTTGGAGTTCTTCCTTTTTCATATTCACTCACAAAATAATTTATTACTTTTTCTTCAAAAGGTTTTGTTAAATCCAAAACATAATGAGTTATTCCCAAATCATCACATACTTTTCTGGCATCTGCATCAACACCTACTTCACATGTTATCATTGTAATACCAAAAACTTTGTATCCTTGTTTTTTTAAAATATACGCTGTTACCGAACTGTCAACTCCTCCGCTCATAGCCACAGCTATTGTTGTATTTTCATTTTCTTTTTTATACTCCAGCAGTTCTTTAAAATTATTAATATCAAACATCTGTACTCCTTAAATTAATTTCATAAAAACATATCCAAAAGCTGCTATTCCGAATGTCAGAATAATGAAGCTTGATATTTTGGATATTTTTATCAAAAGCTCATCTGTTATAAATCTTTTAAAATATGTCAGCACCTGCACATTTATAAACCAAGATGTTACGCCTGCCGTCCCTATTCCCGCAGCAAGAAACATATAATGGTCTGCATCCGCCACCACACTCAAAAGAGTATAAATAAATATAATTGAAACTATTCCCGTAACATTGATTACAGAAAGAAAAAATCCTGAAAAATAATTTTGAATATTGTATTCGTTAATTTTTGACGGCTTTTTTATTACTACCGG
>UQXM01000148.1 GCA_900545035.1 uncultured Fusobacterium sp.
TTGATATCGGCTTTTCATATCTTGATTTGGGAAACGGAAAAAAAGCAGGAGTTATTGATGTGCCGGGGCATGAGAAATTTATAAAAAATATGACAGCGGGAGTTTCGGGAATAGATTATCTTATTCTTACAGCTGCCTGTGATGACGGAGTGATGCCGCAGACAGAGGAGCATTTTAAAATTGCAGAACTTTTGGGAATAAAGCAGGGAATTATTGTTCTTACCAAAACGGATTTGGCAGATGAAGAGAGAATAAGAGAGGTACGGGAGCAGCTGAAAAATCTTGTAAAAAACAGTTTTCTTGAAAATGCGGAAACAGCAGAAGTATCAATAAAAAATCCCTCTTCGTATGAAAATTTGAAAAATATTATAATAAAAGATATAAACAGTTTACAGATTTCCAAAAGAGAAAATGAACCTTTCAGAATGTATATTGACAGATGTTTTTCTGTAAAAGGTTTTGGAACTGTTGTAACGGGAACATCTCTTGCAGGAAAAATATCAGTGGGAGATATTATAAATATTTATCCTCTTAAAATTAAATCCAAAGTAAAAGGAATAGAAATTCACGGAGAGAAAAGAAATTCCGCGGAAGCGGGAAACAGAATTGCTCTTAATCTTGCAGGTGTGGAAAAATCACAGATAAACAGAGGAGATATTGTTTCGGAAAAGGAAAATTTTTTTGAAAGCAAAAGAGTTGATATAATGTTTACGGCTCTTGAAAAAATTTCTGTAAAAAATAATCAGAGAATAAGATTTCATATTGGTACAAAAGAGGTTATCGGAAGAATAAGATTTTTTGGACAGGATATTGTAAAGGAAAAAGGAAGATATCCTGCCCAGCTTCTTTTGGAAGAAAATATTACAGGGATTTACGGAGAATTTGGAATAATAAGAAATTTTTCTCCCCTTTATACTGTGGGAGGAGTAAAAATTCTTAATATTTCAGGAGAAAAAGTAAAACGAAGCAGTGCCGAATACATTGAAAAACTTTTGGAGCTTGATAAAACGGGAAAATTTTCTGCACAGGAAAAAAATATTTTAAATTCAGAGTATTTGGAAAATATCCTTGAAGATTTTCACGAAAAAAACAGACTGAAAAGAGGAGTGTTGAGAGCTGAACTTAAAAACAGATATTTTCCTCAAGAAAGTCTGCACAATTTCAGAAATTTTATTGATGAAAATATAAGTTTGGGAATAATAAAATCAGAAACTGTTTTGGAAAAGGAATATATCTCTCTGAAAAATTTTAAAATAAAACTTACAAAAGAGGAAAAGCAGCTCAAAGAGATTATATTTAAAAAATATAAGGAACAAATATTTAATTTTGAAAAATATGAAAATATAAAAAAACAAACAGCGGATAAAAATTTTGATATAATACATAATTATATGGCAGAGGAAAATATGATAATTTTTTTGGGAGAGGATTATTGGATTTTGAGAGGTTATCTTGCAGAAGCTGAAAAACAGATAAGAGATTTCTTAAATAAGAATGGAAAAATAACAATCTCTGAATTTCGCGGGCTTCTGGGTATAAACAGAAAATCTGCTCTTCTGATTTTGGAAAAATCAGACAGTTTGGGAATTACTGAAAGAATTTCAGATTACAGAATATTAAAAAACAAGATTTAAAATAAAGGAGTATCAAATATGATTAAAGTAAATGCAGTCGGTGAAGTATGTCCGAAACCGGTGATAATGACAAAAAAAGCTTTGAAAGAGATAGAAAGCGGAATTGTTGAAGTGAGTGTTGACAACGAAACTTCAAAAGAAAATGTAGAAAAAATGGCAAAAGAAATGGGATATACATCTCAGACAGCTGAAAATAACGGAGTGTTTGTAATTGCTATAAACAAAACAGCAGATGTTCAGAAAGATGAAAGCGAAAAAGAAGAAAATATTGTAATCTCAATCGGTTCTGATAAAATGGGAGAGGGAGAAGAAGAACTTGGAAAAATTTTAATAAAAGGTTTTGTCTATGCTCTTACAGAGATGGAAACTCTTCCGAAAACAATTCTTCTTTACAATAAAGGGGTGTTCCTTGCTTCAACTTTTGATGATACTGTAAAAGACTTAAAAGTTTTGGAAGAAAGAGGTGTGGAAATTTTATCCTGCGGAACTTGTGCAAACTTCTATCATGTTCAGGATAAGCTGAAAGTGGGAACAGTAACTAATATGTATACAATTCTTGAAAGACAGATGAAAGCTTCAAAGGTAATTAAGCCATGATAAAAAAAGAGGAAAAATATATTATCTTTTCAGCAGAATCAACTCATCTTGTAATTCAGCTGGAAAAAATATTTCTTGAAGAAAATATTCCGTGCAGAATTATTCCTCTTCCCACAGAGATTTCTGCAAACTGCGGACTTTCTGTGAGAACAGAGACAGAGGTTTTGGAAAAAGCATTGAATATTATAAAAGAGAAAAATATACAGGTGTCTGTTTCTTTGGTTGAAAAAAAAGGTTTGAAAAAAAATATAGAAACAATAATATAGTTTGTTTTGAATAAGGGGGAAAATTGAAATTTTGCAGTAAAATATTAACAGGTATTGCTGTGTTCATGATTACAGCTTCTACATTAAAAGCAGTAACTCTTGAAACATATGACAACAAAATACCTGAAACGATAAAAGTTGATTTAAAATATAAAGGGGAAGATCTGCCGGAATATTTGGACTATGTATTTATCAAGACAAAAGTAGGAAATGTAAGAAAATCGGCAACAGGTTCTTCGAGAGTAATATATCAAATTGCTTTCAATGAAAAGCTGCCTATACTGGAAAAAATTGACCAGACAGGAACAGGAAAGCAGTTTTGGTACAAAGTGAATACTCCCAACGGAATAGGATATATCTCATCAATTTATTGTGAAGAGAGAGTTTTCAGATTTGAAAAAATGATTTCCAGAATAGAAGATGTAGAAAAATTTATCGGGGAAAACAACAGCACAGGAACAGAACTTGCTTCAACAAATTCGTATGTGCCAAATCCATATAACAAAGATATGTTGAGAAAAAAAGATAAATACGGGACATCTCTTGACCAGAATATAATCGGGAAATACAAAGATGAACTTATTTATATTCCCGACAGATCCGTTCTTTCTGTTCTTCACGAGGGAAAAACAGAAGCACAGGTAAGAGTGGAGGGAATACCTGAATATCCTCTTACAATAGAAAAAAAATATCTTACAAGAAAGCCTGAAATTTCTAAGGGATTTAAAAAAGTAATCGTTGCTGATATAGATAATCAAAATCTGGCTGCTTTTGAAAAAATCGGAGATGAATGGGTGCTTATATCATATATTTATGGAAAAACAGGTATTGAAAGTGTTCTTGGATTTGAAACTCCGAGAGGGTCTTTTATTGTTCCCAATCTGAAATATGAAATGGGATACAGAGGAAATTACGGAGAGGATTTGGGAGTTGCCAGATATGCAATAAGATTCAGCGGAGGAGGATATCTTCACGGTACACCTGTTGATTATGCAGAAGAGCCCAACAAAGAATTTTTCCTTACCCAGAAAGAAACAGGATTGGGGACATTCAAAGGGACAAGAAAATGTATAAGAAATACTGTAAGCCATGCAAAATTTCTTTTTGAATGGATACTTAACGGTAAAAAAGACATAAGATACAACGACCAAAAGCCTGATGAAAATGTAATGTTTATTATATTTTAAAAATTTGGAGGAAAATAATGAATATCCTGATAACAGGGGCAACCAGAGGGATAGGATATCATATGGCTCTGGAATTTATAAAAAGAGGGCATAAAGTTTTCGGTGTAGGAAGAAGCTGGAAAAATCCCGCTGAGACAGAAAAAAAATTCGGCGGGAACTTTATTCCAATAAAATGTGATATTTCAAAAGAAGAAGAGAGGATAAAACTTTTTTCATATTTGAAAGAGAAAAACACAGAGATTGATATTCTTGTAAACAATGCAGGGATAGGAAGTCTTGGAGAATTTGAAAATACAGAATGGGAAGAGAGCAGAGATGTGATTGAGCTGAATATCACTGCTCTTTCTCATATGTGTTTTTTATTTTTGAAAAACAAAAAGAAAAATTCTTGTGAGCATACAGGAATTATCAATGTTTCCTCCACAGGAGCATTTCAAACGGGAGGACCTTATATAGCTGTGTATTATGCAGGAAAATCTTTTGTAAAATCTTTTACGGAAGGATTATGTGAAGAGCTGCGGGACAAAGGAATAAGAG
>UQXM01000149.1 GCA_900545035.1 uncultured Fusobacterium sp.
CTTCTTCAGTCATATAAGGTGCATTATCCCAATAATCAGTCGTTTCCCAATTTGTTTTTTGTTCCCAACAAGTTTTGATAAAAATTATTTTATAATTTTTATCTTCACCAAGAGCTTTTTCTAACATTTCAGCTGTTATGGGTTCATTTTTTTCTATATAACTAATATCCAAAATAACAGCTTTTCCAAAAAAATTTTCAATAGGGAATTCATCAAGATTTTTTCCATTAGATAATTGATGAAGAGGTGCATCTATATGAGTATACCAATGCGTTTTCATATTAAATTCTTTCACATTAGCTACATCACCTTTACTAAAAGATTTTACATCTTTAATTTCTATAGGATATCTCCAATGGTAAACTATTGGTAAAGTCAAATCTACATAATTCATTTTCTATATACCTCTCTTAAATTTAAAAAATTTATTTTAAAGCTTCTATTTTATTTACAAATTCATCTCCATATTTTTCAGTAAATACAGGATAACTTGCTTTTCCTATTTCTATAAATTTTGACAAATTTGGATTTTCTACAATTTTGACTCCATTTTCTTGTAAAGTTTTTAAACCTTCTTCTTCTTGTTGTAGAACTGCATCACGAGAAGCTTTTGTAGCATCTATAACTGCTTTTTCTAAAATTTCTTTTTGCTCATCAGTCAATTTATCATATGTTAATTTACTCATTCCTAAAATCATTGGTGTATAAACATGAGATGTCAAAGAAACATGTTGCTGTACTTCATACAATCTTTTTGATACTATTTCTGAAATAGGATTTTCTTGTCCGTCAATAACTCCTTGTTGAAGCGAAGTATAAAGTTCAGAAGAATCAATTGCGGTAGGTAAGGCACCATACATTTCCCATACTTTTACTTGAATAGGAGATGTTAATGTTCTTATTTTTAATCCTTTTATATCATCAACAGATTTAATTTCTCTTTTTTTGTTAGAAAATTGTCTAAAACCAATTTCCCAAAATTTAAGTCCAACTATTCCTTTTTCATTAAATTTATTTAAAAGTTCTTTACCTATCTCTCCATCTACAACATTTCTCGCTTGTTCATAATTACTAAACATATAAGGAAGTTCTAAAACTTGCACATCAGGAACTATTGAAGAGTAATAAGAGTTTCCAGCTACGCCAATATCAATTGTTCCGTTTTGTAAACCTTGAACCATACTTTTAGCATCTCCCAATTGAGTATCAAAATAAGGAGTAGCATTTATAGTGCCATTACTATATTCTGTAAGTTTTTCTGCTAATGTTTTTACTCCAATTCCTGCTGGAGTATTTTCGGACATTGAACCGGCAACTACACTTATTGAGAGTGTATTACTTTTTTTATTTTCATTTCCACATGCTGTAAATAAAGTTCCGCAAATTAATCCAACTACTAATAATGTTAATCTTTTTTTCATAAGATCACTCCTTTTTATTATTTGATTATTTTAATTTATCATTTTACTAATGATGGTAAAAATGTTGATATTCCAGGAACTAGAATAATTATAACTAATCCTATTAATGTAGCTATAATAAACGGAATAATATGTTTAACTATTTTATGAACAGGACTATTACCAACAGATGAAGCGACAAATAAATTCATTCCAACAGGTGGTGTTATAAGACCTATACATAAAGAAACAACCATCACAACACCAAAATGGACAGGATCTATCTGAAAAGCCTTAGATGTAGGATAAAGTATAGGAGCGAATATCATTACTGCTGGAACAGGATCCAAGAAACATCCTGCTATAAGTAAAAGTATTGCAACCGCAAATAAAAATATCATGGGACTACTACTTAATAATGTAAACCATTCTGCAATAAGTTGTGGTATTTGTTCTTTTGTTAAAACCCACCCAAAGGCCTGTGTAGTTGCTACTATCAAAAGTACTCCTGCCGTTGTTTTCATTGAAGTAAATAAAATATTAAATAAACTTTTAAACTTTAATTCTTTATATACAAAAAGACCAATTATAAGACTATATAATGTTGCTACAGCTGCAGCTTCTGTTGGACTAAATATACCAGAGTAGATACCACCTAGTATAATAATAGGAGTCATTAAAGCCCAAAATGCTTTAAAAAATGATTTAATTATTTCATTAAGACTGTATTTTCTTCCAGCTTTAATACCATTTTTTTTGCACATTAAAATAGCTGTAACAGCAACTACTATTCCCATTATGATTCCAGGAATTACTCCTCCCATTAACATATCACCAACAGAAACATCAGTAGCTACTCCATAAAGCACCATTAGAATACTTGGTGGAATAAGAGGCCCAAAAATACCAGCTGTTGCTAATAATGCACAGGTAAAATCAGGATCATAATTTTCTTTAACCATCTGCGGAAATAAAATAGCTCCAATTGCAGCAACTGTAGCAGCTCCTGCACCAGTCATAGCAGCAAAAATCATACTAGCTAAAACAACAACTAAAGCTAATCCTCCAGGAATTGGTCCTAATAATTTTTTAGCAAAATCAACTATTCTAGCAGAAATACCGCCTTGCTCCATAAGTGAACCAGCCATCATAAAAAATGGGATTGCCAATAAAGTAAATTTATCAACACCACTAATCATTTGTTGTACTATTATTATTGGTGGTAAATCTACAAATCCTACAATGTAAACAGCTGCTGCAACCCCTAATGATACTGCAACAGGTATTCCAATTGCCATCATTAGAAAAAATGCAATGATAATAAGTACTCCCTCCATTTTTAACCTCCAAAATAAAATTATACTTTAATTAAATACTAAGCAAAAATAATGCCAACAATAGGAGATAATTACCGTATATCTATATTTATATGTTTGCTTTCTATCTGATATATTTTAAAATAAAATTATATTAACATATATAAAACATATGTTAACGTTTTTGAACGAATGGATTTTAAAGTTTCAAAAGGTTTCAAAAATTAATATGATGTTAAAAAATAGACAAAAACCCCTATCTTAATAATTTTTAAAATAGGGGTTTTTAAATATACTATTATTTTAATATTTCAATTATCTCTTCTGTAATCAGTTCTTTTGTAAGATGATTTCTTGTAAATATTTCTTTCGGTGAAAGTCTGTCTGTAAATTCTTTTTTTGCCCCGAAATTTAAAACTTTCATAGGAGATGTACTGTAAAATCTTGTGATTTTTTCTCCGAATCCTCCGTCAAGAATTCCGTTTTCGAGAGTAACCACAATTTTATGGTTTGTTTTTAAGTTTTCTAAAATTTCTTCGTCAAGTCCTGTAATAAAGCGAGGATTTATGAGAGTCGCTTCTGTTCCTGTTTTTTCTTTCAAAAGTTTTTTTACCTCTTTTCCAAGCTGATAGAAATCTCCCAGAGCAATTATTGCAACATCATTTCCGTTTTCATTAATTTGATATTTATTGATTTCAGTGAAATCAGGCTGTATTTTTTCTCCTGAACTTACCACATTCAGAGAGGGAACTCTTACAGCTACAGGATGTTTTGTTTGATTAAGTCCCCATTCAATCATTGCAAAATACTCTTCTTTATCTTTTGGAGCAAGATAAACAAGATTTGGAATATTACTCATCAAAGGAATATCAAAAAATCCCAAATGTGTAACATCATTTAAAAATGTCAGTCCTCCTCCGAAAACTAAAATCAGAGCAGGATTATTATTAATACATAAATCTTGTGAAAGCTGGTCATAAGTTCTCTGAATAAAAGTGCTGTATACTCCGTAAACAGGTTTTGTTCCTCTTGAAGCCATGCCTGAAATTAAAGCAACTGCATGTTCTTCGGCAATTCCTACATCTATAAATTGTTTTCCGGCTTCTTTTCTTCTTTGAGAATTAAATCCAAAAACCATAGGAGTTCCTGAAGTAACAGCTGTAACAGTTTTATCCTCTTTCATTTTTTTCAAAAGATATTGTGCTGTTAAATCTCCGTAATTTTCCTCAGGCTGAAATTTACTTTTTCCTGTCTGTAAATCAAAAGGCATTCCCCAGTGCCAAGTTTCCTTATCATTTTCTGCAAAAGAATATCCTTTTCCTTTGATTGTTTTAATATGGACAACAACAGGATGGTCTGTATCTTTTATTTTTTCGAAAACGGAAATAAGTTTTTCGATATCATGTCC
>UQXM01000150.1 GCA_900545035.1 uncultured Fusobacterium sp.
TGTATTTGCAGAGCAGGGAAAATATCCTATAATATTTTTAAGTATGAAAGAGATACAGTCATCAAATATTGATGATTGTGTAGAAGCGGTAAAAATATTACTGGAAAGCCTTTTCAGAGAATTCAGAGGGATATTGAAAGAGTTGGACGAGTTTGATAAAGCAGCTTTTATGAAGTATGCAATGAAACAAATTTCAATAGAAGAAACTAAAAAAGGTTTAAAAATATTATGTGATATCTTGTTTAATTATTATAAACAACAAGTGATAGTTTTAATAGACGAATATGATGCACCGCTTACATATGCTTACGGACATGGTTATTACAAAGAGGCAGTAGACTTTTTCAAAACTTTATACAGCAATGTGCTGAAAACTAATTCTAATCTTAAAATGGGAGTGCTTACAGGGGCAATAAGAGTAGCTCAGGCAGGAATATTTTCTGATCTTAATAATTTAAAAGTGAATACAATTTTAAATAAAGCTTATGATGAATATTTTGGTTTATCTCAAGAAGAAGTGGAAAATACTTTAAAATATTATAATTTAGAATATCAGATAGAAGAAGTAAGATCTTGGTATGATGGTTATAAATTTGGAAATGCAGAAGTATATAATCCATGGAGCATTTTAAATTATATTGATGACAAAGAATTAAAACCTTATTGGATAAATACTTCCGGAAATGTTTTGATTAAAGAGCTATTGCTTCTTTCAGACGGAACAGCTTTTGAAGAATTGAATAATTTGGTAAACGAACAGGAAAAAACTATATATATTAATGAGAGTGTATCTTTGGGAAATGATTTAGACCCAAACAGACTGTGGGAGCTTATGTTGTTTTCGGGATATTTAACTGTAAAAGAGAAAATAAGTAATGAGATATATTTAGTAAAAATTCCAAACAAAGAGATTCAGACATTTTTTAAAAGTCTTTTTGCAGAAATAGTATTTAAAGAAAATTATAATATAACAAGTATGAAAGCAGCTTTAGAAAGTAAAGATATAAGAACAATAGTAAGAATTTTGGAAAAAGTGGTACTTAATGCAATGAGCTTTTATGATACAAGTCAGAAATATGAAAATCCATATCAAACATTATTTGCAGGATTTTTCTATGCTTTAGAGGCTTACTATAAAATGATCCCGAATGTTGAAACAGGCGACGGAAGAGCAGATATAATTTTAAGACCAAGAAATAAAAATAGGGCAGGATATATATTTGAACTAAAAAGAGCTAAAACACAAAATCTTGAAAAAGAAGCAGAGAAAGCTTTTGAGCAGATAGAAGAGAAAAGATACGATACCCTGTTGATAGATGAAGGGGTAAAAGAGGTAATAAAAATAGGTTTGGTTTTTGACGGAAAAAAAGCAGCAGCATATTATTAAAAACAGAGCGGTTATTCTGCTCTGTTTTTCTAATACTCTTCTATGGCGGTTTTATTCATCTGAATTGCATTTTCAAGGCTGTTTACCATAGTTTTAAGATTTTCAGACTGTGTTTTTACGGAATCAAGGGCGGCACTTCTTTCTCCGTCAGAAAGACTGTCGTATTCGGACATAAGTTTTTTAAGTGTTTGAAGCGACCTTGTATATACTTTTAAATTTCTTTCATTATGCAGTATAATAGCATCTATCTGTTCTTTTTGCTCTTGTGTCAGTTCGTTGGCAGCAAGAGTTTTTAGTGTTTTAAAACTTGCTATATATTCAGTTGTCAGTTGTTCTGCTTGTCTGTAAAGAGCTTCTGCTTCATTAAGGGCAGGGTCGTAAGCTAAAGCCAGAGATGACACTACAAGAAACAGGGCAAAAATTAATTTTTTCATAAATTTTCCTCCATTTAAAACCAGATTATATTAAAAAATTATATCCCAGAACGGCAAAACTTTCAAGGAATATCGGACAAAGTCAGTAAAATATGATATAATAAAATGATTAGAAATTATCGGGAGCGTGTTATTAAATGGCATTACTGCATGTAGAAAATTTATACAAGGGGTTTTCGGGGGAAACTCTTTTTAAAAATATAACTTTTTCAATAGACCAGAAAGACAAAATAGGGGTAATAGGTGTCAACGGAGCGGGAAAAACTACTCTTATTAAAATGATGCTTGAGATAGAGGAGAATGATGTTGACCCTTCAACAGACAGAAGAGGGACAATTTCCAAAAAAGGAAATCTAAAAGTGGGATATCTTTCACAAAATATAAATCTTAACTATGAAAATACAGTATTTGAAGAGCTTATGACTGTTTTCAGTTCTGTTCTTGAGGACTACAAAAAAATTCACGAATTGAGTTTAAGACTTAATATAGAAGAAGAAAATTTTGATAAAATAATGGAAGAACTTTCTGCTGTGTCAACAAGATATGAACAGGCAGAGGGGTACAGCATAGAATATAAAGTAAAGCAGATTTTAAACGGGCTTAGTCTGCCTGAAGATTTGTGGAATTTAAAAATAGGCGATTTATCGGGAGGACAGAAATCAAGAACGGCTCTTGGGAAAATATTATTGGAAGAGCCTGAACTTTTAATACTTGACGAGCCGACAAACCACCTTGATTTAGTGGCAATCGAATGGTTGGAGAAATTTTTGAAAGAGTATAACAAGGCTGTAATGGTTGTTTCCCATGACAGATATTTTCTCGATAATGTGGCAAACAGAATATTTGAAATTGAGGGAAAAACTTTGAGAACATACAAAGGAAACTTTACAGATTACACTATTCAGAAAGAAGCTTATCTTTCAGGGGCTGTAAAAGCTTTTGAGAAAGAGCAGGACAGAATAAAAAAAATAGAAGAGTATGTTCAGAGATATAAAGCAGGAATAAAGTCAAAACAGGCAAGAGGGCGTCAAAAGCTTCTTGACAGAATGGAAAAAATGGAAAATCCCGTTTTTGCCAAAAGAAAAATGAAACTTAAATTTGAGATAGAAAGACCGAGTGTTGACAGAGTTTTAAAGATAGAGAAGCTTTCAAAATCTTATGACGGAAAAAAACTTTTTGAAAATCTTAATCTTGAGATTTTCAGAGGGGAGAGAGTGGGTATCATCGGGAAAAACGGTGTGGGAAAATCTACTCTTTTAAAAATTATAAACGGATTGGAAAAAGCCGACAGGGGAACTGTAACAATCGGAGAAAAAGTGAGTATAGGATATTACGACCAAAATCATCAAGGGCTGGATTTAAAAGCTACGATACTTAACGAATTTTTGTATAATTATCCAATGAGTGAGGAGCAGGTAAGAACTCTTGCAGGAGCTTTTTTATTTCCGGAAGATGATGTAATGAAAGTTATAGGAAGTCTGAGCGGAGGAGAAAAAGCAAGAGTTACTCTTATGAAGCTTATTCTAAAAAAAGCCAATTTCTTAATACTTGACGAGCCGACAAACCATTTGGATATATATTCGAGGGAAGTTCTTGAAGAAGCACTGGAAGATTATGAAGGAACGATACTTGTAGTATCCCATGACAGATATTTTCTTGAGGGGATAGTAAATACAATTTATGAGATTACAGAAGAGGGAGCGGAAAAATTCAAAGGGGATTATGAAGCTTACTGTGCTCAAAAGAAAAATGTGAAAGAGGAAAAAGTTTCTGAAGGCGTAAATGATTATGAAGAACAGAAGAGAATAAAAAACAGAATTTCTTCTTTGGAGAGAAAATTTAAGGAAGCTGAAAAAGATATAGAGAAGCTTGAAAACAAAAAAGAAAATGTGCAGAAAGATTATGATCTTGCAGGAAAACAAAATAATTTAGAAAAATTATTAGAGCTTCAAAATCAGCTGGAATCCTTAGATGAAGAGATTTTGAACAAGATGGAAGAGTGGGAAACCATTGAAAATGAATTAAAAACTTTAAAAAATACTTTGTAAAAATTTTTAAAATATGCTAAAATATCATCTGCTATATAATAGATTAGTTTGACTTTTTGTACGAGAAAGACTATAATATCTAGGTTATATAAATAATATAAAATATAAAAAAAATTCGGAAGGAGGGTAAAATGCCTACTTTAAATCAATTAGTAAAAAGAGGAAGACAGACTTTAGAAGAAAAAGGAAAGTCACCAGCACTACAAGGAAACCCACAAAGAAGAGGAGTTTGTGTTAGAGTA
>UQXM01000151.1 GCA_900545035.1 uncultured Fusobacterium sp.
TCCGTTTTGTAGAAGATGACTGGGAATCACCTACACTTGGAGCATGGGGACTTGGCTGGGAAGTATGGCTTGACGGAATGGAAATCACTCAATTTACTTACTTTCAGCAAGTTGGAGGACTGGAACTTGATATTGTTCCTGTTGAAATTACTTACGGGCTGGAAAGAATCGCACTTTACATTCAAAATAAATCAAATGTTTATGATTTAGACTGGACAGAAAATGTTAAATACGGAGATATGAGATATCAGTATGAATATGAAAATTCAAAATATTCGTTTGAACTTGCTGATTTAGACTTGTATTTCAAATGGTTTGATGAATACGAACAGGAAGCTAAAAAAATTCTTGAACAGGGACTTGTTCTTCCTGCATATGATTTTGTATTAAAATGTTCTCATACATTTAATGTTTTGGATTCAAGAGGAGCTATTTCTACAACAGAAAGAATGGCATACATATTAAGAGTAAGAGATTTGGCAAAAAGATGTGCCGAAATATATGTAGAAAATAGAAAAAATTTAGGTTATCCTTTATTAAAAAAATAATAATGGTAAAATCGCAGTTATAAGTTTAAAATAAAAGGAGATGAATAAATTGAGACTACTTTTTGAAATAGGAATGGAAGAAAATCCTGCTAGATTCCTTGTAAAAGCATTAGATGATTTAAAAAAGAATTTAGAAAATAAATTAAAAGATGAAAGAATAAAATATGAAGAGATAAAAACTTTCGGAACACCAAGAAGAATGGTTTTATTGGTAGAGGGGCTTGCTGACAGACAGGAAGACCTGAACGAACTTAATATGGGACCTGCAAGAAAAGTTGCATATGATGCAAACGGAGAACTTTCAAGAGCAGGACTTGGATTTGCGAAATCTCAAGGTGTGGAAGGAACAGATCTTGAAATAGTTGATACTCCAAAAGGAGAATATATTGCCGTAAGAAAATTCTCAAAAGGTGTGGAAACAAAAACTCTTCTTCCTGAAATATTAAAATCTCTTGTAATGGAACTTGAGTTTCCGAAATCAATGAAATGGGCTGACAGAAAATTCAGATTTGCAAGACCAATTCAATGGTTTTTAGCTATGGCGGACAATGAAGTTGTAGAGTTTGAAATTGAAGGAATAAAAAGCGGACTTTCTTCAAAAGGACACAGATTTTTCGGAAAACCATTTACAGTATCAAGTATAGATGAATATTTCCAAAAAATCAGAGAAAATAATGTAATAATTGATATAGCAGAAAGAAAGCAGATGATAAGAGATCTTATCGATAAAAATTGTACAGGAGAAAATGAGCAGGTTCTTATTGATGAGGGGCTTTTAAGTGAGGTAACAAACTTAGTTGAATATCCTTTCCCAATAGTTGGAACATTTAATTCTGATTTCCTTGAAGTGCCTCAGGAAGTTCTTATCATATCAATGGAAGTGCACCAAAGATATTTCCCAATCCTTGACAAAAACGGGAAACTTCTTCCTAAATTTGTTGTGGTAAGAAACGGGATAGAATATTCGGATAAAGTAAAAGCAGGAAATGAAAAAGTTCTTTCTGCAAGACTTGCTGACGCAAGATTTTTCTATCAAGAAGATTTAAAAAATCCTCTTGAAGCAAATATACCTAAATTAAATACAGTAGTATTCCAAAAAGATTTGGGAACTATTGCCGCAAAAATGGAAAGAGTTACAAAACTTGCAGATTTCTTAATAGATAAACTTGGATATACTGCTGAAAAAGAAGATATTTTCAGAACAATCAAACTTTGCAAAGCTGACCTTGTGTCAAATATGATAAACGAAAAAGAGTTTACAGAACTTCAAGGACTTATGGGAGCAGACTATGCTCTTAAATCAGGAGAAAAAGAAACTGTTTCAAGAGGAATACAGGAACATTACTTCCCAAGATTCAAAGGAGATAAAATGCCTGAGACAAAAGAGGGAATTGTTGCAGGAATCTGCGACAGAATGGATACCCTTGCAGGTTGTCTTGGAGTAAATGTAACAGTTACAGGTTCTAAAGATCCGTTTGCTTTAAGAAGAGCAGCTCTTGGAATAGTAAATGTTATTATAAATTCTAAACTTGATATATCTTTAAAAGAACTTGCTCACAGAAGCATTGAGATTTTAGGTGAGGCAGGAGTTCTTTTAAAAGATAAAACTGTTCTTGAAAAAGAAGTTCTTGAGTTTTTAAAACAAAGAGTAATCAATGTATTTACAGACATGAAATACAGAAGAGATGTTATCCTTGCCGTTGTTGCAAACTCTTGGGACAATGTAATGGAAACAAAAGCTGAAATTGAGGTTCTTGAAGCAGCGGTTCAAGAGGACAGTTTCAAAAATCTTGTTGGAATTATAAAAAGAGTTGGTAATATTGTTAAGGGACATGAAAATAGAGAGGTTAAAGAAGAGCTATTTAAAGAAACTGCCGAAACTGCACTGTTTGCATATGTTGAAAACCTTGACAAAACTACAGAGGAACTTCTTGCAGCCAAAGATTACAAAGGATATCTTGCTGCTGTGTTAAATGGGGAAGAAATTGTAAACAATTACTTTAACACTGTAATGATTAACGATAAAGATGAAGCTGTTAAAAATAACAGACTTTCTCAAATGAAAAGACTTGATGATATTTACGAAAGAATGGCTGACCTTGATTTAATTGAAGGATAAATTTTTCTGCCTATTGACAAATAAGCAGAAAAAGTATTATAATTAAATGTTAAAAGATATAAAATTCGTATCAAAGGAGAAATAAAAATATGGGAAGATTAGTCGGAACTATTTCAAGAGGGCTTCGTGCACCAATTATTCATCAAGGTGATGACATTGCAAATTTTGTAGTGGATGCAGTGCTTGCTGCTGCTGAAAGCGACAATATTGTTTTAAGAAACAGAGATATAGTTGCTATGACAGAATCTATCGTTGCAAGAGCTCAAGGAAACTATGCTTCAATAGATGATATAGCTGCTGATGTAAAAGCTAAATTCGGAGATAACACAATCGGAGTTATTTTCCCAATATTAAGTCGTAACAGATTTTCTGTGTGCTTAAAAGGTATTGCCAGAGGAGCTAAAAAAATTGTTTTAATGTTCAGCTATCCTTCAGATGAAGTTGGAAACCATTTTATTGATTATGATCTGCTGGATGAAAAAGGAGTAAATCCTTGGAGCGATATATTAACAGAAGCTGAATTCACAGAAAAATTCGGAAATCCTATACATGTATTTACAGGAGTAAACTACATTGAATACTATTCTGAATTAATAAAAGAGCAGGGAGCAGAAGTTGAAGTAATATTTGCTAATAATCCTACAGCTATTTTAAAATATACAGACTGTGTTTTAAACTGTGATATTCATACTCGTATGAGAACTAAAAAACTTCTGAAAAATGCAGGAGCCAAAATAGTATACGGTATGGATGAAATTATGTCAGCATCGAATAACGGAAGCGGATTTAATGAAGCTTACGGACTTTTAGGTTCAAATAAAGCTACAGAAGATACAGTAAAACTTTTCCCTCGTAACTGTAAAGAACTTGTTGACAGAGTTCAAAAAATGCTTAAAGAAAAAACAGGAAAAGATATGGAAGTTATGGTATATGGAGACGGAGCTTTCAAAGACCCTGTCGGAAAAATTTGGGAACTTGCAGACCCTGTTGTATCTCCGGGGTACACTGACGGACTGGAAGGAACTCCAAATGAAATTAAATTAAAATATCTTGCAGACAATGATCTTGCAGGATTAAAAGGTGAAGAACTTAACAAAGCTGTTGCAGATGCAATCAGAAGTAAAGATTCAGATCTTAAAGGACAGATGATAACTCAAGGAACTACTCCTAGAAGACTTACTGACCTTATCGGTTCACTTTGCGACCTTACTTCAGGAAGCGGAGATAAAGGAACTCCTATTATTTTAATACAAGGATATTTTGATAACTATATTGATGACTAATATGAAAAATTGAGAGGCTTTATGCCTCTCTTTTTATATATAAAATTGAAAAGCAATAGTTGCCAAG
>UQXM01000152.1 GCA_900545035.1 uncultured Fusobacterium sp.
AAACCAATGATATCTGTGCTGTTAAAACTTCATCTATCATTACCTTTCTTAAAAAGTTTTCAATTCTGATGAAAAATTACGGAAATAAGACAAACGCATAAAATATGAATAATTATGAATATATTGAAGATAAATCCTGTAATATAAATTATTCAGGAATAAAAAAGAGATATTTTTTTCTTTTTGAGGGTTTGGACATCAAAAAGTGGAGAGTGGTAAATACTCAAAGGTTAAAAATTGCTCTTGACAAAAAAATAAAACTGGAAAAAGCAAAAATCAGAAGAGAAAAAAGAATAAAAAAGGTGAGAGCATTGGCAGATGAATTGGATGAACAGATAAAAGAGTATCTTTTAAAAGCTTCTCCCCCGAGAAACGATTTTGAAAGAATGTTAATGGAAAAAATGAAAAAAGAACTGGGAACAATCACATCTGTAAAAGAATTATCTTTATTTTTGAAGATAAGCAGAAGCTGTATATACACTGCTATCGATAACGGAGAGATATTGACAGTAAAATACGGCAGAAGAAAATTAATAATTACAGAAGGACTGCTTCCGTTTTTAAGAAACTGAAAAGCTGTTACATTTTTGTAATAGCTTTTTTATTTTTTGCAAAAAAAGAGAAGGATTTCTCCTTCTCTTCCTAAATGCTATTTAAAGTATAAACTGAAAATTTAATAAATATTAAAGATAAAAATATCAATATTTTAGAAAATTCACTTTTAAAAATCATCTTATTTCATTCTCCGTTGAAGATACCACAATAATATTCCAACATATGATTCTTTTATTTCTACTTCTAAATATCTGGCATATATTCTTCTTATTGTATCTCCTGTTAAATGAGTATTTTTTCTAGCAAGATTTCTTTTTAACGAATCTAAAGCTTCTTTTCTAGTTTTTACCAATCCAAAAATATCATTAAGATTTAGTATATCATCAAAATCATTTTGATAATCTAAATTACTGGATTTTATTTCTCCGTTGCTCGTATAAGTAATAGTTAAAATATCACTTTTTTCTTGAGGGTTTATTTTTATTTCTCTATTACCTTTTCTAGTATCACAAGTTTGTCTTTCAAAAGGCTCTCCCTCATTTCCTTTACAAACAGCAAGTAAATTTTTATAATCTAATTCATTTTCTTTATTTCTTGCAACATAATGCTCTATTTTTACTTTTGAAGAATCATCTTCCAATTTCTTCATACAGTAAGCACAAAGATAACCTTGTTCTTTTAATAAAGAAGTTCTTAGCTTATCTTTTATTTCTCTGGGTAAGTTATCAAAAGAAGCATTTATAGTTCTTTTATATTCAACCAAAAATGATGGAATAGGTTTCTTCTTAATTAATATCATAATTATACTCCCATTTCCTCTAATTCTAATGAAATTCTTGCATCTATCATATTAGCATCATTTTTACCTAATATCTCTTCTAATTCTTTTAATAATCTTTTTGCCTCTTCAATTTTACTTTCATCTAACAAATTATTAAATTCCTTTAGTTTATCAACTACCTCTTGAGGTCTAACTTCAGTTCTCATCACTTGATAAACTATGCTTTCTATATCTCTTCCATAAGTTTTATCCTCTAACTTATATACCTCTAAATTATTTAAAATTAAGATATTCTCGTTTGAAATATTTGATAATATACTAGGAGAATGTGTTGTAAAAATAAATTGTACTTTTGGAAATGTTTTAACCAAAATTTTTACTATCTTACTTTGCCAACTTGGGTGTAAGTGCATATCAATTTCATCTATTAAAACTACTCCTGATGTCTCTTCCAAAATGTTATCTAATAGCTGAGGATTTAATATAGCCATTCTGTATGCTATATCAGCTATCATACTCATTGTACTTTTTATACCATCACTGAATATTCTAAGTGGAAGATTTTCTACTGTTCCGTTTTTTCTTTTAATGTTAACCTCTAATTCGCCACTTTTAACTTTATAGTTAAAATCAGCTTTCTCTATACTTTCATCTATTATTTCATAAGCATTATTTAAAGATTTTTTTACAACTTCAAGTTCTGGAACTTTCTCACCCTCTTGCAATTCTAAGTAAGTCATTTTTTCAAACCATCTTAACATCATCTTCTCGTTAGAAGCAGAGTCTAAACAATCAATATAACCTTTCAAACGAGAAAAATTTTCTTGAGTATTTTTAGCATTCTTTTCTCTTTTCTGCATCCAAAGTCTACCGGTTCCATAATAAGCTATTACTGGTAAAATGACTTCTTTATTTCCTGATTTTACTTTTTCTTGTATCTCTGTTGCATAAGTGATAATTTCTTTTGCTCCAACATTAGTAGTTCTTCCATTTTCTTTGTTTAAACTTCTAGTCCATTGTATCGTCTTATTATTTATTTTGCCCTCAGCTGATATTCTAACAGGAAATTGATGTTCTCTTTCTATTCTGCTCCCTAATTCATACATTTTGTAATGAGAATCATTTTTATTAATTCCATATATTCCCATGTTATCAAAATTTGAAATATAACCACCTAAAGCTATGGAGATTGCATCTAAAATAGTAGTTTTTCCCGACCCATTTATTCCAATTAAAACTGTATAATCTTTTTTCAATTCTAATTCTATTTTTTCATAACAACGAAAGTTTTGGATTTTAATTTTTTCTATTTTCACATTAAATCCCCCATTTTTACTGTATACTTTTTTACATAGCTTTATTTTTTTCTTCTTCTAACTCCCACAGAAATAAAACATATTTCATCATTTGCTTTTATTCTTTTTAATCCATAGTATATTATATGTTCTGTATATCTTATTTTTTACCTATTTCTGTCATAAATTTTACTCTTTCAAATCCTCTTTTTACAGAGTTTGCCTTAAATTTACTCAATACTTCGTAAAGTTCTTCCACTGTGGCTTCCTGTATTTTGCTTAGTTCTCCGAAATGTTCCACAAGAGAATCCACATCTTTTTTGGTAAGTTTTCCAAATTTGCTCAAAAGACGATATCCTTTTGTAGTGACAGGATTGTCAAGGGATTTTACCGTTTTTCCATATCCCAGAAGTGCTGAAAGTTTTGCCAAATCCAAAAGTTCACTATCGTCAAGAGCTGACATTTCTTTAACAAGTTTTTCTTCGTCGCATTCTCCCTCTTCTGCATAATAATCTTTTAAAAACTCTATTTTTTCATCTTTCAGACCGAAAACAAGGTCTTCCAGCTGAAGTCTTAAAAGTTTTGATTCGCTTCCAAGTTCATAAAGTCCCTCTGAAATCTCTTTTCTTATTCTTCTGAACATCTCAAATTTTTGAAGAACGATACATACTTCTTCAACTGTTGCCATTCCGTCAAGTTCAAGAAGAGTAAGATTGGCAAGAGCTTTGTCTAAAACATATCTGTATCTTTCAAGAGTGTTTATTCCTTGAGAAGCCTCGCTCATCAGTTCCTCTGCTGTTCTCAGCTTATATCTGATATCTCCTTTATAAAGAGTAAGCACTCTTTTTCTTTCAGAAATAGCAATAACCACTCTGTCTAGCTGTTTTGCAATACGCTGTGCCGTTCTGTGTCTTGTTCCGCTTTCATCTGTCAAATATCTTTTATCAGGCTGAAGATGTACATTGGCATAGAGTATGTGTTCTATATTGTCGTCAAGAATTATCGCTCCGTCCATTTTTGAAAGCTCAAACAATCTTTCGGGAGTATATTCACAATTTAAACTGAATCCCCCGTCAAGAACTTTTTCTACTTCTTCATCTATTCCCACAACTATCAGAGCACCTTTCTGCCCGTCAAGAATGTTGTCCAGTCCCTCACGCAGTTTTGAACCGGGAGCTACTGTTGACAGAATTTTATCCCATTCTTTTCTTTCCATGTCCTACATCCTTTCTAAAAAATCATCTAAATTTTTTAAATATATCAGCTTTAAATTATAGTTTTTCTTCTCTATCTCTTTACGGTTTGCTTCGGGAACATATACTCCTTTAAATCCGAGTTTTTCCAAT
>UQXM01000153.1 GCA_900545035.1 uncultured Fusobacterium sp.
AAAAAAATAATTTTTTGACTGTTGAAATGCTTATAATTAATTATACACCTTGTATGTACTTCTCAATTTTTTATATTCTGTTTTTTATTTTTTGTAACTCTAACTGTTTTCATCTTGATTATAATCTATTTTTCATAAAAAAGCTAGTTATTTTTTCTTACCTGTATACAAAAAAAATAAAAAAAGAACGGCATATCTCAACCGTTCTTTCATATCTTATAATAATTTTTCAGCAATGCTTACTTTTACAAGAGCTTCGTGCAGAGATTTACGAGCCATAAGAATATTTTTGTCCTCACTCAGTTTCTTTAATTTTTCCTCTGCAAGAGCAGCCTCTTTTCTTGCAGCTTCAATATCAATATCTGTTGAAAGAATTGCTTCATCTGCAAGAATAATTACTTTATTGTTATTTATTTCCAAAAATCCTTCAGAAATATAATAAGATATCTCTTTTCCTTTTTCTTCTCTTACCATCATTTCACCGATAGCAAGTCCGGCAACAAAAGGCGAGTGATTCGGAAGTATTCCCATATCTCCTTCTGTTGTTCTTACAAGGACAAACTCAACATCTTTTGAATATACTTTCCCTGAAGGTCCAACTATTTCAAGTTTAAAGTTCGCCATAATTATTCAGCTCCCTTCATTAACTCTCTTCCTTTTGCAATAGCTTCTTCTATTGTTCCAACATATAAGAAAGCCTGTTCAGGAAGGTCATCATGTTTACCTTCAAGGATTTCTTTAAATCCTCTTACAGTTTCTTTTATAGGAACATATTTTCCTGCCATTCCTGTAAACTGTTCAGCAACTGAGAACGGCTGAGAGAAGAATTTTTCAATTTTTCTTGCTCTTGATACAGTCATTTTATCTTCATCAGATAATTCGTCCATACCTAAGATAGCAATGATATCTTGTAATTCTTTGTATCTCTGTAATACAGCCTGAACTTCTCTGGCTACCATATAGTGCTCATTTCCTACGATATCTGCATCAAGTGCTTTTGATGTAGAATCTAACGGGTCAACTGCAGGGTAAATTCCAAGAGAAGCAATTCTTCTTGAAAGAACTGTTGTTGCGTCCAAGTGTGAGAATGTTGTAGCAGGAGCAGGGTCTGTCAAGTCGTCTGCCGGTACATATACAGCTTGAACTGATGTGATTGAACCTGTTTTTGTAGAAGTAATTCTTTCTTGTAAAGCTCCCATCTCTGTTGCAAGGTTTGGCTGATATCCAACCGCTGACGGTGTTCTTCCAAGAAGTGCCGATACTTCTGATCCTGCCTGTGTAAATCTGAATATATTATCGATAAACAGAAGAACATCTTGTCCCTCTTTATCTCTGAAGTTCTCTGCTATTGTAAGCCCTGTAAGTCCTACTCTAAGTCTTGCTCCAGGCGGCTCATTCATCTGCCCGTAAACAAGTGATGTTTTAGAAAGAACTCCTGATTCAGTCATTTCATCATAAAGGTCTCTACCTTCTCTTGTTCTTTCTCCAACCCCTGCAAATACAGAAAGTCCTCCGTGTCCTTTTGCAATGTTGTTGATAAGCTCCATGATAAGAACTGTTTTACCAACTCCCGCTCCTCCGAACAGACCTATTTTTCCACCTTTTATATATGGTGCAAGAAGGTCGATTACTTTTATTCCTGTTTCAAATATCTCAACTTCTGTTCCTTGAGATTCAAAATCAGGAGCATCTCTGTGGATAGGTAATCTCTCTTCTGTTTCGATTGGTCCAGCATTATCAACAGGCTGTCCCAATACATTCAGGATTCTTCCCAATACAGCTTTTCCAACCGGAACCATTATTGGTGCTCCTGTATCTATAACTTCCATTCCCCTTTGCAGACCGTTAGTATCATCCATGGCAACTGTTCTTACCACATTGTTTCCCATATGCTGAGCAACTTCCAGAACTAACTCCCTGTCCCCTACTTTTACTTTCAGGGCATTGTATATTTTAGGCAATTCGTTTTCAAAAACGACGTCTACTACGGGACCTATTATCTGTGTAAGAGTTCCTTTATTCTCCAATTCACTGCCTCCCTCTTATTATTTTAATGCAGCTGCTCCACTGACAATCTCTGTGATTTCCTGTGTGATTGCAGCCTGTCTTTCTCTGTTGTATTGAAGATTTAATTCTTTCATCATCTCTTCAGCGTTTTCAGTGGCATTCTTCATTGAATTTTTTCTTGATGAGTGCTCACTGGCTGTGTTGTCCAATATTGCCTGATACAATTCTATGTTCAAGTATTTTGGCAGTAAACTCGAAAGAATTGTTTCTGCATCAGGTTCAAAAATATATGGTGTGTTTGTCTCTGTTTCTACTCTTTCAATAGGAATAAGTTTTTTTACTGTAATATCACATCTTAATGCAGAAACAAATTTATTGTATATTACATACACTTCATCAAAAATGTCGGCATAGTAATATTCAACTATATTTTCGCTTATCTCTTTGGCTTTTTCAAACATAGCCTCAGGAATAAGCTGAATATATTCTGCTTTAAGGTCGTAATTTCTTTTTACACAGTAATCTCTTCCTTTTTTACCTATTGCGATTACAGAAATCTCTTTTCCACTGTGCTGCTCTTCAAACTCTTTCAGTTTTTTCAGAGTATTATTGTTAAAGCTTCCGCAAAGACCTCTGTCAGATGTCATTACGATAACTCCTATTTTTTTCACTTCGTCTTTTCCGTCAAAAAGAGGATGTTTTTCTGCCTTTACTCCTGCAGCAATATTCTTTAATATCTCATGGATACTGTCAGAATATGGTCTTGACTTTGCAACTATAGCCGCAAATCTTTTAAATTTTGTTGTGGAAACAATTTCCATTGCTTTTGTAATCTGATGAGTAGACTGGACACTTTTTATTCTGTCTTTAATTTCTCCTGAACCAGCCATTTTCTCACCTCTTCTTAGTTAAAATTCTTTTTGAACGCTTCAATAGCTTCTCTTATTTTAGCCTCTAATTCTTTATCAAGAGCTTTTTTCTCTCTGATTTCATCTAAAATTGTTGTTGTATTTTCAAGTTCTTTTAACAGCTCGTTCTCAAATCTGCTTACTTCATCAACAGGGATACTGTCTAAGAATCCGTTTGTTACTGCAAAGAAAGAAATAACTTGTTTCTCAACAGCATATGGTCTGTTTTGAGGCTGTTTAAGCACTGCCATGATTCTGTGTCCTCTTTCAAGCTGAGCTTTTGTAGCTTTATCAAGGTCTGAACCGAACTGAGCAAATGTTAAAAGCTCTGTATATTGAGCAAGTTCAAGTTTAACTTTTGCAGCAACCTGTTTCATAGCTTTTATCTGAGCTGAACCTCCAACCCTTGATACAGAAATTCCTGCGTCTATTGCAGGTCTGAATCCTGAATTGAATAATTGAGAGTCAAGGAAAATCTGTCCGTCAGTAATTGAAATTACATTTGTAGGAATATATGCTGATACGTCCCCTGCCTGTGTTTCAATTATTGGAAGAGCAGTAATCGAACCTCCTCCAAGTTCGTCGGAAAGTTTTGCCGCTCTCTCAAGAAGTCTTGAGTGAAGATAGAATACATCTCCAGGATAAGCTTCTCTTCCAGGCGGTCTTTTTAACAACAATGACATCTCTCTGTATGCAACAGCGTGTTTAGAAAGGTCATCATATATTATTAATACATGCTCCCCTTTGTCCATGAAATATTCTCCCATGGCAACTCCTGCATATGGAGCCATATATTGAAGCGGAGCTGCTTCTGAAGCTGTAGCTGCAACTATTGTTGTATATTCCATAGCTCCAAGGTCTTCTAATTTTTTATAGATTTGGGCAACTGTAGATCTTTTTTGACCGATTGCTACATAGATACATTTTACTCCTGTACCTTTTTGATTGATAATAGCGTCAACAGCTATTGCAGTTTTACCTGTTTGTCT
>UQXM01000154.1 GCA_900545035.1 uncultured Fusobacterium sp.
CCCTCTGCCATTTTTATTGTATCTCTCAGGCTTTCTCCTTTTTTCATTGATGTTGCTCCGGGACTGTCAAATCCCAAAACTTTGGCACCTATTCTGAAACTTGCCGATGTAAAAGAAAGTCTTGTTCTTGTTGAAGGCTCAAAGAATAAAGTAGCCGCTATCTTATCTTTTATAAGCTCCCCGTTCGGACATTCTTTCAATTCTTTCGCTCTTTTTAAAATTTCCAGAATCTCATCTCTTGTAAATTCTTTGATAGATATAAAACTTTTCATTTTATCCTCCCCTTATATAAAAAAAGGAATAAAAACTATAATCACTATTATAGTCTTTATTCCTAAAATATCAAAAATCATTATAAAATTTTGGAAAATTAAGTAAAAATATAAAGAATTTTTCATTTTTGTTAATTAAAGCCTTTATCTTCACTTAATACCCTCCTGTTTTTTTGCATTGTTAAGAGTATATCATATTTTTCATTTTTCTTCAATAATTTTTGACAAATTTTAAATAATTTTTTTATTGTATTCCGGCAGAGTTTCAATTATTCCGAAAGAATATATTTCTTACACTTATTATATACTTTTTCGTCAACGACTGCAACGATTTTTATCCCTTCTCCCAAAAATTCCTCTTCTTCTACCACAGCATTGCTGTGAATGTATGCAGATATAGCTGTATCGCTGTACGGAATAAGAAATTCTGCCTTTTTCATTGTATGAGGGAGCTTTTCCACAGCAAGAGCAAGAAGTCTGTCAATATTTCTGTTTTCTTTGGCACTTATTTCCACAATCTCATATCCCGATAATTTTTCTTTTATCTCTGACAGTTTTTCTGCCGATACAAGTTCTGATTTGTTAAGAGCAAGAATTACAGGCTTGTCCTGACATCCAAGTTCTTTTAACACACCTTCAACAACTTGTATTTCCTGAAACAGATTTTCGCTGTGAGCATCTACCACATGAATAAGAATATCAGAAAAAATTACTTCTTCCAGTGTAGATTTAAAAGCTTCCACAAGGTCATGAGGAAGTTTTCTGATAAATCCTACCGTATCTGCTATGGCTACCTCTTTTTTATCGGGAAGCTCCACAACTCTCACTGTTGTGTCAAGAGTGGCAAACAGCATATCCTTTGCAAAAACATCTTCTGTTTTTCCGCTGTTTTCTTTACAGTAAGTTGAAACAATAAGGTTTCTCAAAGTAGATTTTCCCACATTTGTATATCCCACAAGAGAAATTTTTCCCATTCCTGATTTTTCTCTCTTCTCTCTTTGAGTTCCTCTTGTCTTTTTAATTTTTTCAAGTTCCTCTCTTAAATTATGAATATTTTCTTTTATTTTTCTTCTGTCAAGTTCAAGTTTTGTTTCTCCCAGTCCTCTGTTTCCCACTCCTCCTATTCTTGACATGGAAGCTCCGAAACCTATAAGTCTTGTGCTTCTGTATTTAAGTGCTGCAAGTTCAACCTGAATTTTTGCCTCTCTGGTTCTTGCTCTTCTTGCAAATATTTCCAAAATAAGAGATGTCCTGTCCATTACTTTGCAGCCTATCGTATCTTCAAGGTTTCTTATCTGTATTCCCGAAAGTTCCTCATCGAAAATAATCAGATTTGCCCCTTTTATCTGCTTCATTCTTGCAAGCTCAATAACTTTTCCTTTTCCGATATAAAAACTTTTATCTATATTATTTCCTTTTTGAAATAATATATCTGCTGTCTCTATATCACAAGCATCGGCAAGTTCTTTCAGCTCTTCAAGACTTTCCATACTCTCTCTTCCCACAAGAACAGCCAGATCTTTATTTTCTTCATGAAGATTTCTAAGTCTTAAAGCCTTTTCTATTTCTGCTGTTTTTATAAGATAATCGTAATCTTCCACAGCCTCCAGAGATACTGCTCTGTATTCCTCATATCCGATTATATCGTTTTCAACTTTACAGAAAGCTATTCCTATTCCTGTAATTTTTCCTTCCAAATCAAGTCCTATTGCCGTCATGGCATCAAGCTGAAGCTCAATAAGAGCAGAGATATCCACATCTGAAAGTTTTGCACTTCCGTTTGGGTGAGTGTGAAAAATTCTTATTCCGCTGAGGCGTCTGTCTTTTATTTCCACATTGGGAAGTTTTGCACTTGTACTGTCCCCGATATTGATATCTGTAACCTTTCCGTTTCTGTCAACAGCAATGCTGATTTCTTTATTTATTTTTATACTTATTTCCGAAATTTTCTCTATCAGCTCTTTTTTTAAAAATTTTCCTTTCTCAATTTTTTCTTCACATGCTGTTTCCAATTCTTTTAAAATATAATCTTTAATTCCGTTTGTGTTTCCGTTTATCATAGTGCCTCCTAAAAAAAATTATAAATCTCCTTGCATTTTTTTACATAATATTGTATATATCGGTATAGATAGTTTTCATTCAAAACAGATTTTTGAAAGAACAATCATTTTCCATGAAAGCTACCCTACATATTCAAAATTGGGAGGAGATTTTTATGAAAAAACTTGGTTTACTGCCTAAACTTATCCTTGGTATCATAATTGGTATTATACTTGGTAAGATGAAGGTATTGGTTATTGTTCAATTACTTGCTACATTCAACGGATTATTTGGTAACTTCTTAGGATTCGTTATCCCATTAATCATCATCGGATTCGTAGCTCCCGGTATCGGAGATCTTGGTAAAGCTGCCGGAAAACTTCTTGGAGCGGCAGTTGTTGTTGCTTACGGTTCTACTATTATTTCAGGTTCATTCGCTTATGTTGTGGACAGCACATTGTTCCCTACATTCCTGAAAGCAGGTTCTCTTGCTATCGCAGCAGATAACCCTGAACATGCTCTTGTTGCACCTCTTATGAAAGTTGCAATGCCTCCAATCATGGATGTTATGTCAGCTCTTTTAATAGCTTTCGTAATCGGACTTGGAATTGCTGCTGCCAAAGGACACGCAATAAAAGATATAATGAATGAATTCCAAGGAATTGTTGAAGGAATTATCACAGTAGTTATTATTCCTTTATTACCTTTCCACATTGCAGGTATCTTTGCCAACATGACATATGCAGGACAAGTTGAAACTATCCTTAATGTATTTGCAAAAGTATTCATAATAATAATTGCAATGCATATTATTATTCTTTTATTCCAATACACTGTTGGTGGAATGTTAAACGGTGCAAATCCGATAGCTCTTTTAAGAAATATGCTTCCTGCATATATGACAGCAATCGGAACTCAATCTTCAGCTGCTACAATTCCTGTTACATTAGCTCAAACTAAGAAAAACGGAGTAAACGACGGTATTGCTGAATTTACAATTCCATTATTTGCTACAATCCACTTATCAGGTTCTACAATTACATTAACAAGCTGTGCTTTGGCAGTTATGATGTTACATGATATGCCTTACACATTTGCTTCATTCTTTGGATTTATCCTTATGCTTGGAGTAACAATGGTTGCTGCTCCAGGAGTACCGGGTGGAGCTGTAATGGCTGCTTTGGGACTTTTAAGTTCAATGCTTCATTTCGACGAAAACCTGTTAGCATTAATGATAGCTCTTTACCTTGCTCAAGACAGTTTCGGTACTGCATGTAACGTAACAGGAGACGGTGCTCTTGCTCTTATCATTAACAAAATTGCAGGATTTAAATTAGGAGAAAAAAAAGAAGCTTAATAAATCCAAAATAATTTTAAATATATTATAACGGCTGATACATTCAGCCGTTTTTTATTTTAAATAAAAAAATGGCGGACATATGAGGGATCGAACCCCAAACCCTCTGATCCGAAGTCAGATGCTCTATCCAATTGAGCTATATGTCCGCAGCATAATTATAATAACATAATAACAGGATTTTTTCAAAAAAATTTTTTTATTTTTCAATTTTCTTCC
>UQXM01000155.1 GCA_900545035.1 uncultured Fusobacterium sp.
GATTGAGGAGGTATCTTATGAAACAAAAAACAGAAAATGTCAGAGAAACAAAATTTATACACGCATTCATACCATTGCTATTTTTGGTGTGTTCTCTTACATACACCATAAGGTACACCAATGCTGACCCCCATATTCCTATTATGATTTCAGGAATGTTGGCAGCTTGTGTTGCAATGTTCTGCCTGAAATACAAATGGGACTGTATCCTTGAAGGAATTTTAAATACTATAAAATCATCTATGGAAGCTGCTATTATTCTTCTTATTATCGGAATGGTTGTAGGAAGCTGGATTATTTCGGGAGTTGTTCCCACAATGATATTCTACGGACTGAAAATAATATCTCCGGGAATATTTCTTCCTGCTGCACTTATTCTTGCTCTTATAGTTGCTCTTGCGACAGGAAGCTCTTGGAGTACAGCTGCAACAGTGGGTATTGCTCTGATGGGAGTAGGAGCAGGACTTGGAATTCCTCCTCAAATAACAGCGGGAGCTATAATTTCGGGAGCATATATGGGAGATAAACTTTCTCCCCTGTCAGATACAACAAATCTTGCTCCTGCAATGGCAGGCTCAAATCTTTTTGAACATATAAAGGCCATGCTTGCAACTACTGTTCCAAGTTTTATTATTACGATGATTCTTTTTTGTATTATCGGAAATAAATATGCAGGGGCTGATATTGATACAGCTTCACTTAATTCAATACTAAATACTCTGCAAAATGAATTTTATATAAGCCCTATACTTTTTATTGTGCCTGTAATTACAATTACATTGGTTGTAAAAAAAGTTCCCGCTATTCCGGGACTTTTCTGCGGAAGTCTTATAGGACTTATTCCGGCTGTATTTTTACAAAAAGTTTCACTTTCACAATTTGTAACAGTTCTTCAAAAAGGATATATTTCAAATTCAGGAAATCCTGTTGTTGACGAACTTCTTACAAAAGGCGGAATGAACAGCATGATGTGGACAGTTTCTCTTATTATCTGTGCTCTTTTCTTTGGCGGAGTAATGGAGAGAGCAGGAATGTTGAATGCTGTGGCAAATAAAATTCTGAGCCTTGCAAAATCAACAGGAAGTCTTATTCTTGCAACTGTACTTACAGCTATTGCTTCAAATGCTCTGGCTGCTGAACAATATCTTTCAATAGTTATTACAGGAAGAATATTTAAAGATGCCTATACAAAAAGAAATCTTCACCCTGTAACTCTTTCAAGAGTATTGGAAGATTCAGGAACTCTTACATCTCCGTTATTCCCTTGGAACAGCTGCGGTGCTTACATGATTGCAGCCCTTGGAATTGCTCCGTGGGTATATGTTCCTTACTGCTTCCTGAATTTAATTAATCCTATTATATCTATAATTTATGGATATACAGGATTTACTATTAAATATCTTAACGGTGATGCAGAAAAAAAGTTTAACTTCAGAAAAACACTTATTGCAATGATAAATGTTTTTCATAGATAATTAAAGTATAACAAAAGGAGTTGTTGAATGAGATTATAAAAATACAGCAACTCCTTTTCCTCTTTTAAAACTTCACTTCATTAATAAGTTCTTTTCCGTCAATAAAATCTTGTATATTATTTAATGTAGTTTTTGTGATTGCTTCAACAGCCTCTTGTGTAAAGTAAGCCTGATGAGATGTAATAAGTACATTGTGGAATGAAAGAAGTCTTCCAAGAATATCGTCTTCTATCACTTTATCTGACAAATCTTCAAAGAAATACTCTGCTTCCTCCTCGTACACATCAAGAGCAGCAGCTCCCACTTTTTTATCTTTCAATGCCTCAATTAAATCAGCAGAATCTATAAGCATTCCTCTTCCTGTATTTACAATCATAACTCCGTCTTTCATTTTAGCCATTGAATTTCTGTTTATCATATATTGAGTTTCCTTTGTCAAAGGACAGTTTAAAGAAATAATATCTGATTCTTTGTAAAGAGTATCCAAATCCACAAATTCAAAACCAAGTTCTTTTGCTTTTTCATAATTTGGATATGGGTCATAAGCAATTACTCTCATTCCAAAACCTTTCAGTATTTTTATAAGTATCTGGGCAATTTTTCCTGCTCCGATAATTCCTGCTGTTTTTCCGTTAAGGTCAAATCCCATAAGTCCGCTGATTGAAAAATTTCCCTCTCTTGTACGAACATAAGCTTTATGAATTTTTCTGTTCAATGCCAAAATCATTCCCATTGTATATTCTGCTATTGAATAAGGAGAATAAGCAGGAACTCTCACAACTTTAAATCTTCCCTGTATATCTTTCAGTGAAATGTTATTATATCCTGCACATCTCATAGCAAGAAGTTTCACTCCATTTTCAGCCAGAATATCTATTACCTCTTTGTTTATTGTATCATTTGCAAAAGCACAGACAATTTCATATCCTTTTGTTAAATCCGCACTTTCCTCATTCAATTTTCCTTTTAAAAATTTCATTTCTATATTATAATCTTTTCCGAATTTTTTAAATAATTCTTTATCGTATGATTTAATATCATAAAACAATACTTTTTTTGCTTCCATTTTTATGTCCTCCGTTTTGTTTCTTTGTTTATGTTTAAATTATATCATCAAAAAAATCTTATTGCCAGAAATTCTTTATTTTTTTAATAAAGAATTATGAAAAATACTTTTTATGTTGTTTTTGTTCCAATACAATATTCTTTTAATATTTTTATTTTTTATTTAAATTTTAATCTTTCTGTGATAAAATACATTGAAAAACAGATTATGGAGGAAACAAATGTTTAAAAATTTTTTAAAAGGTATGGGAATAGGAGTTGCCAATATTATTCCCGGTGTATCAGGGGGAACTCTGGCTGTTGTGTTTGGTATTTATGATAAGCTTATGGAAGCTGTTGCAGAATTCCTTACAGCTCCAAAAGATAAAAAAATAGAATATGCAAAATTTCTTGTTCAAATAGGACTGGGAGCAATTATAGGAATTTTGGTTTTTGCAAGAGTTATCGAATTTCTTTTTGCAAATTATCCTATGCAGACAAAAATTGCTTTTATTATTCTTATTCTGCCGTCAATTCCTTTGATTGTTAAAGGTGAAAAATATTCTGACAAAAAAAATATCTTGTTTTTTATTTTGGGATTTATTTCTATAATGATTTTTACATATCTGACTATTAAAATCTCAGGAGGTCCTGCCGATACAGAAAATATAAGAACTGTATTTTCTACATCATATTATATAAAACTGGCTTTCTGTGGATTTATTGCAATAGGAGCAATGATAATTCCGGGAATATCAGGGTCTTTTCTTCTTCTGATACTTGGCGAATATCAAAATATTCTTTCATATATAAATAATTTTAAAATCGTTCCTATGATATATCTTGCTGTGGGGATGGGATTTGGGGCAATAGGATTTACAAAAGTAATAAACTATTGTTTGAAAAAACACAGAAGCGTAACTCTTTTCTTTATTCTGGGAATAATTATTGCTTCACTTATTCAACTTTTCCTAAATTTATAAAATAAATAATACATTTATACCAAAAAGGAAGCTCTTTCGGGCTTCCTTTTCAGTTTGGTTTACTTGGTTATTGTTTTATATAAATTACGCCTTTATCGTTTTATCATTAGATTCCATAAATGCAAGATATTCCTCTTTTGTCATTGCAGGTTTGAAATCTTTTAAAATCTCTTTCGCTTTTTCAGCATTGTCAAATAAAAGGTCTACTATAGTAAGTGCCATTGCCTTTGCCGGAGCAAGATAAGCGTATTCTTCGTCAGCAATATGATACTCTCTTGTGTGAAGAGCTCCTTTCAATACCCAAGCTCCCTCCTGATAACCTTTATCATCCGTCTGAGCATA
>UQXM01000156.1 GCA_900545035.1 uncultured Fusobacterium sp.
AGTTGAAACAACAATTTCTTACAGAATGGATTCAACAGGAGAAAATATTTTCACAAGTTCTATGACTTACAAATTCTAAATTCTCAAAACTTTTTCATAATAATTTTCAATTAAAAAACCGACAGTTTTTGTCGGTTTTTTAAATTAATTTAATTTCTAATTTTTTATTTTATTAATTTTTTAATATTCCCATTGATAAAAGAAGTTTTGCAATGGCAAATATCACAGGGAAAGTGATTATTGTTCTTAGGACAAAGAATTTAAGAGCGTCCCAGAATGTAAATCCTATTTTTGAAGCAACCAATATCATTCCTGTTTCACTCAGAAAGATAAGTTGTGCAAAAGAAAGTGTTCCTACAATAAACCTTGCAATTTCACTGTGTACTCCCTCAATAAGAAGAGAAGGCAGATACATATCAGAAAATCCAACTATCATAGAAGGAGCCATACTTGCAGCCACATCTTTTGAAAATCCAAGAAGCTGGAAGAATGGAATCAAAGGCATTGAAATTATATTAAATATACTTGTGTATTCTGCCACAATAAGTCCGGCTGTTCCCATAAACATTATTACAGGAATAAAAGTGATATATAAAACTGCAACTTTTTTTACAGAATCTATCATTATTTCAAGTTCTCTTGCTTTTTCAGCAACAGCGGCAGCTTTTTTTATTGCTATTGAGAAAGAAGCTATATCGTTTTCTTCAACTTTTCCTGTTGTATAGTATTCATCTTTGAATTTTTTCAGAGGAAGTCTTGCAATAATTACTCCTGCCACAACAGTTGAAAGTGCTATTGTACTGTAAAAAATAACAAATATTGATGAAAATTGTAAAAAATCAGCAACAACAGCAGCAAAAGATATTCCTACAATAGAAAAAGATGTGGCGATAACAGCAGCTTCTCTTTGTGTATAATATCCCTTTTGATATTGTTGGTCTGTAACAACAATACCGATTGTTCCGTCCCCAAGGAAAGAAGCAATAGCGTCAACAGCAGCATATCCCGGAACTCTGAAAACTTTTCTCATAAAAGGAGCAATCAAAACTCCTACAAATTCCACAAGCCCGAATGAAGTAAGAAGAGGCATAAGAATTACCCCCACACAGAAAGTAACCATAAGAGACGGAAGAAGATCTCCTGCCATCATTCCTCCTGTATTAGGGTCAAGGACGGCTTTTGGTCCTACACCGAAATGCACCATAAGGAAGAAAATACTTCCTCCTATTCTTACAGCTCCGTTAATCGGTCCACAGATAAAAAGTTCACGCATTATTTCGTTTTTAAAATTCTTTTTTATTTTTCCAATAATTGTACCTATTATTGTAATAACAGAAACTACAACAACAAGATTTTTTATAGTTTCCAAATAGCCGTCTATTACAATGGCTTTAATATGCCCCATAAGAATTGATGATTCTCCCCCAATAGTTACAGGTGCTAAAAATGCTATTATTCCAAGAATAGAATAAATTAAAAATTTTAAGACAGACATTTTAACCTCCGATAAATTTTGTTTCGCTGACCAAAATAAAAAGGCATACAATATACAGTATGCCTTGAGAACTCATCAATCAAATAAGCATATTACTATGGCAGCTTCGTAATATTTAATCTGTACATTCACAAGTATCATTGCCATCGGCCTTAGGCTCCATTTATGATAACAGATTAACCTCTTTTTATTTTTCACAACTTATTGATTATATATGTTTTTTTGCAGTTTGTCAAAGAATAAATTAATTTTTTTCAAAAATATCAAAATTTACATCAACTGTTATTTCCAGTTCATTAAGAGAAAACAGTTTTTCTATTCCCTCTCTCGGACTCCTCCACCTGTACGGAGTCATATTGAAAAGATTTTTTATGCTTTCGTTTTCTTTGATAAAAGTTCTGTATGTGCAGTTTATTGTATCAAGATACTTGAAAATTTTTAAATCTTCTATTGGAGAATAAAAATCTTTTCTCACTTTTTCATATACCACTTCTTTCATTTCCAAAAGATGATTTTCTCCTGTTGAAACAATAATAAGTTTTCCTCCTTTTTTAAGAGTTCTCATTTTTTCTTCGGGAATAATTTTGGCAAACATACAGATTATAAAATCAAGAGAATTGTCAGCCACAGGAATATCGGCGGCACTGGCAACAATCCAATTTATTCCTTTATGAGATTTTGAAGCTGATATTACAGCCTCTTTTGAAATATCGATACCGATTATTTCATTTTCCACATTCTCATCTCTTAAAAAATTTTTCAGATTTCCTGTATAATATCCCTCTCCGCACCCGATATCAAGAATATTTATTTTTCCTTCGTGATTTTCGGGAATATTTTCCAGAACTATTTCATTCAGCTCATCTGATATCCCTTTGTAATAATTTTTTTCAAGAAAAAACTTTCTGCTCAGTACCATATCTTTATCATCACCGGGCATTTTACTGTGTTTTTTATTGTCAATCAGAAGATTTATATGTCCTGATTTTGATATATCAAAAGAATGATTATTTACACATCTGTAAGTTTTTCCCTCTTTTTTTAATTCTGCTTTGCAAATTGGACAAATTATCATTTTTATTCTACCCCTTAATTTGTATTCTTATTTTAAATTTAAAATTTCAAAAAGATGTTTGTTAAAAATTTCATACCCATAACTGTTCAGATGAGCTCCGTCTGTTGTCCATTTAAAATCGATAGTTTTTCTTTCGTTTAAAAACAGATTGTGGATATCAAGATATTCTGTATCGGGAAGAGTTTTTATTTTATTGTTTACAGCTCTTATCTCTTCACACATACTGAAGTTATCAATTGGAAGAATTGAAATAATAATTATTCTTTCAAATCTCTTTGTAAGTATTTCTGCAATCTCGGTAATATTTGAAATAACTCTGTCAACAGAATATCCCATCATAATATCATTTACTCCTGCCATAAATACAGCCGTATTCCCCGAAATTATTTCCTCATCGTCTCCCTGCAGTTGCCATACAATATCTCTTGATGCAAATCCGGGAATACCCAGATTTTTTGAATTTTCAATTTTTTTAAGCTCAGGATTCCATGCTGTTATACTGTCTCCTAAAAAAACAATCTCTTTTTTGTTATTAATTATATTTTCATTCATAAATTTTCTCCTGTTTATTTTGCTGAATTAAATTATATCTTCCCGTTTGATTTCTTTCACATCACCCAAATTCATTCCCTCAAGAGTGAGTTTTCCAAATTCTGTCCGTTTAAGATAAATTACTTTATTTCCCACAGCTTTCATCATTCTTTTTACCTGATGATATTTTCCCTCAAAAATAGTGATATACACTGATTTTTCCCCTGCTCTTTCAATTTTTGCAGGGAGGCAGATACAACTTTCCTGTTCGCCGATATCGATTCCCAATTCTATTTTTTTAATATCTTCATCTGATATCTCTTTTTTCAGCTCGGCATAATATTTTTTACTGAATTTCTTTTCAGGATGAGTCATCTTATAGTTAAGTTCTCCGTCATTTGTGAAAAGAAGCAGCCCCTCTGTATCTTTATCAAGTCTTCCCACAGGAAAGAGAGCCTGCTTTTTTATCCATTCAGGCAGAAGCTCATTAACCACAGGATTTTTTTTATCAGAAGCTGATGTAACATACCCTGCTTTTTTGTATAGTATATAATATTTTAAAATTTTCTTTTTTATTTTTTTATCATCGAAAGTTACAATATCATTTTCTTCATTTATTGAAACGCTTTCATCAAAAACAGGAGTTCCGTTCACTTTTCTTTTTCCAATAGTGTAGAACTTTAAAAGACTCCTGTCTCTACCCTTTTTT
>UQXM01000157.1 GCA_900545035.1 uncultured Fusobacterium sp.
ACCAAATGAAAATAGGTATTGAAACAGAAAGTTTTCATTTATTTTTCCAATATGGGAAAATGAACATTTTAGATTTTATCAGAAAAGCGGCAGAAATAGGTTTTGAGGGAGTAGAACTTAACATGATTCCGGGATGGGGAATCAGTGAGGCTCTTGGACAAATGGGTCCCGATACAGTTGAGAACCTTGATGCTATAAGAGATGAAATAAAAAAATACGGACTTTATGCCGAAATTGACACAAACGGAACTTCAGAAGAAGATCTGAAAAAAGCTATAAGAGTAGCTCATCACATCGGAGCAAATGTTATCAGAACATACATCAGATTTAATAAGTTTGATGCAGAAGCTTACAAACAGACTACTGAAGATTTAAAAAATATTGTGCCTGAATTAAAAAAATACAGAATCAAACTTGCTCTTGAAAATCATGAGTATGAAGTTTCTGATGAAATCATCGCAATTATAAAAGAAGTAAACTCTCACTGGGTAGGACTTCACTACGATTTCGGAAACTCTATGATGGTATGGGAAGATCCTGTGGAAGCTGCTAAAAAAATGGCTCCGTATACTTACTGTACTCACTTTAAAGACCATATAATAGTAGAAGAAAAAGATACAGAATACGGATATCTTGTTTGTGGAGTTCCTGCAGGAACAGGAAATATCGATCTTGATGAATGTTTCAGAATTATGGTGGAAAACTCTCCTCTTGAAAGAATAAATATGGAAATGTGTTTCCCATATTGTACAACTTTCAAAAGAGAACCCGGAGCAGGAGGAGTTTCAAAGGTAGGAGAGGGAGCATTTGCTGTAAAAGAACCTCCTTATGACAGAAATCTTATAAAACCTCTTGATTACTACTTCCCTCATAAAGCTGTATCAGAAGATGTTATCGAAAAAATGATGGAAGATCAGCTTAAAGGAGCTGAAATCGGGTATAAATATCTTAAATCTTTAAGAGATAAATACTGCAGAAATAAATAATAATTTTTCAGCTTTTTAAATATTTTCAAGGAGGTAAATTCTTTGAAAAGAAAAGTAATTCTCGAATATACTATCGTGTATCTCGGCTGTTTGATTCAGGCTTTTGCAATAACCTGCATTTTAAAACCAAACAATCTTACAGTGGGAGGTATCACGGGAGTGGCTCTTACTCTTGGGAAAATATTTGATATTAACTATACATATATCTATTACGGTGTATGCCTTTTAATACTTTTGGGAGCTAAAATTGTTCTTGGAGCAGGAGAAGTAAAAAAAATCCTTCTCCTTTCCACAACTTACCCTGTTATCCTTATTCTTATGAACAAAATACAGTTTAATTTTTTATACGACACTCCTGATAAAATTTTAATCTGTATATATTATGGAATAATCATGGGAATAGGAACAGGGATAGTTCTCAAAAAAGGATATTCTCAAGGAAGTTCGGACACTCTTGCAAAAATTCTTCATAAAAAATTTTTTCCTTTTATGGAACTGAATCAGGTACTGCTGGGACTTGATATTACCATTTTGATAATATCAGGTTTTACTTTCGGAAAAACTGCTGTTCTCTATGCCATTATTATGCAGATGATATACAGTAAAACTGTGGGAGTGGTACTTCTGGGATTTGGTTCTTCTATGGTAAAAGTTGTTATTATAAGCGACCAGCTTTTAAAAATTTCAGCTTTTATGAACAATACAATAAAAAGAGGATACAGCATAGGATATGTTTACGGAGGACACAACCATGTCAAAAGAGAAAAAATAATCTCTGTTTGTTCTCTGCGTGAAGCTATGCTTATCAAAAATTTTATTACAAAAATAGATGAAAATGCTTTTATAAATATAGTTCCCACAATAGCTGCGTGGGGAAAAGAAGACGGTCTTCAAGACCTGAGAGAAAATTAGAACTCTTCTCAAAATTGTTAGATGAATATATATAAACAAAAACGGCTCCTAAGTTCCATGGGAGTCGTTTTTGTTTTAGTAATTTTTTCAGCAGAAAAAGAAATTTCATATAAAGTGAAAAGCATCGGGGGTAGGTCCGATGCTTTTCTATATATGTTTGATTTCATTTGGGGTCAGTATTGATTTAATTTTTCATGGTTATATTTTTATTGTTGTTTATCTTTTTATGTTTATGGTATTTTTATTTTTAGTTATACTTTTATGAATTTAATATATATGGTTTACTAATTTGACTAGAATTTATAATTCCATCCGATTTGGAACTCTCCGTAGTAGTTGTCAGCTTTGTCTTCTACATGATCTCCAGATCTGTCATAAGATCTCCATTCATATTGATAGTATCCACCAACTGAGAAGTTTTCAGTGAAGTTGTAGTCAGCTGATAATACAACTATATGACGCTCATCATCTTTAGCATATGTAGTTCCTGGTAACATATATTTTGTATCATATTCAACATCTGTTTCAAACTGCCATCTGTATTCTAATCCAACAGTTAATTTTTCTCCTGTGTAAAGGTTACTTCCAACTCTTAATTGATGTCTTAACCAGTGCTCAAATCCTGCTTTTGGAGCAGTTACATTTTTAACTGTATCTACTCCCCAAGTATCTGCCTCAAGGTAGTATCCGATGTAAGCTGGTCCATAGTTTAATTGAACCGGAATTGCTTCAACATACCATGCATCTTCGTGGTCTACATCATCATTTCCGTTATTTGATTGATAAGCAAAATCAATCCATCCTGAGAAGAAACCGTAGTTGTATTTAGTTCTTAAGTAGTATCTGTCATACTCATCTTGGTTTCTGAATCTGAAACCTAATGAGAAGTTATCGTTGAAATGTCTCCAAACATCTAAATCAAGTCTGTGATTTCCTGATTCGATACCGTCATCTGTATCCATTGACCAAGCTTTTCTTGCCATAAATCCAAATGTCCAGTCGTCTCCGTATGCTAATCCAACATAGTTAGCAAAGTGAACTTCCTGTCCAATGTCTTCTCCACCAGATGTGTTGTCTATCTCTAAATATTGTCCGACATCTGTAACTCTTAACATTGGCTGAGCTTTTACTACTTCCTCAACCACAACAGGCTGCTCTTCAACTGCAGGAATAACTTCTTTTGCGTATACTGCAGAAGATACCAGTGATAATGCTCCAAGTAATAACATTAATTTTTTCATAATAAATTCCTCCCGTGAAATTTCATTATTCTCATTCAAAAAATTTTTCAAAATAATTTCTCTTTTTAAAACTTCCTGAATTATAATGTTATTTTAAACCTGTGAGTTACTCAGAGGTCAAGCATTTTACAATAATTTTATAAATTTTTATTCTGTCTTTGCTCTTGTCAGCTTTCCCAAAAGGTCTGACTGTCTCCACCAACATTTCTCCGTCAGGAATATATCCTCTCTCTTCTATCTTTTCAAACAACATCTGCACAGCTCTCAAATCGCTTATCTCTTTTGCTGTATAAAGAACTGCCCATTCTTCATCTCTTTTTTTATGAATATGAAAAAAATGATTTTCTCTTTTGGAAAAACAATAGTTCTGTTTATCCACAAATATAAATTCTTTATCGACTTGTGTGATTTCATCCAATACTTCAATATATTTTTTATGATTTTCCAAAAGTTTTATTCTCATTTCTATATTCTTTATCTCTTTTTTACTGCTTTCTATCTGTTCAGAAATTTTTTTAGAAATAAAATCATATTGGTTTCCCATAATATACTCTTTCATTTCCCATCAACCAGCTGAAATACGAACGGTTCACGCTGAACTGATTGAAACGT
>UQXM01000158.1 GCA_900545035.1 uncultured Fusobacterium sp.
CAGTATAGAAAACTTAGATCCGAAAGAAACCTTTATAATCCAGGTTGTGAATAAACCTCTTCCATTTAAAGGATACAAAGTTAAATATTCTTTAAGAAATAAAGAAAATCCGACAGGGAACAGATTTATAAGCGATAAAACAGATGTGATTATGAAGATATTAAATAGTTTGAATAAAGAAGAAAATATAAAAAATATAATAATTGATGACAGCCAATATATTATGGCAAATGAATTTATGAGAAGAGCGAAAGAGAGAGGATTTGAAAAATTCACAGAAATTGGACAGAGCTTTTTTATGCTCATAGATAAAGCTAATGATATGAGAGAAGATATCAATGTTATTTTTTTACATCATGTGCAAACAACTGATGAGGGAATAACTAAAGCAAAAACTGTGGGAAAGATTTTAGACAATACAGTTGGAATAGAGGGAAGATTTTCTATAGTTTTAGTAACAGAAGTAGAAGACGGAAATTATTATTTTAGAACTCAAAACAATGGCTCCGATACATGTAAAAGTCCGAAAGGAATGTTTGAAGATTTAAGAATACCAAATGATTTACAATTAGTAATAAATAAAATTAAAGAATATGAAAATTAAAAAAGGAGATGGTACAAAATGGCATTATGGAATACAACACAAGAGGATTTAACAAGTAAAACAGGAACAAAAGAAAGATTAGTTACAAGCGGAGTTTATGATTTGGAGATAAAAGAGGCATATATCACAAACTCAACTAAATCTAAAGCTCAAGCAGTAACAATCGCTTTTGAGAATGATAATAATTATGGAAGAGTAAATTTCTGGTTTTTAAAAGGAGACGGGACAGAAAATAAATTCGCAGTAAAAGCATTGAGCAGAATGATGTATTTATGCAAATTTAAAGCAGACCATGACCTGAAACAAGAAACTAAAAAAGTAAAAACTTTTGACGGAAAAGAAGTGGACAGAGTATTTTTACCAGAACTTCACGGTAAAGCTCTTGGAATGATTATTGAAGCTAAAAAAGATGGAGATAATGTAAATCTTGATGTTAAAGATTTCTTTGATATCAAATCAAGAAAAACATCTGATGAAATCTTAAATAAGACAGAAGCTGTAACAGTTCCTTTCTTTGAGGAAAAATACAAAGATGCAAAACCACAGGTAACAGAAAATGAAAACGGACTTCCATACGAAACAGATAAAAATATTATCACTGATAAATCAGCACTGAAAGATGATGAATTTCCATTCTAAGAAAGGATAAAAGAGGTGGACAATGAGTAAATATGATAAGTATAAACAATACGGAGATGAGTTAAGATTTAACTATTGTCCAATTTGTAACAAAGAAAAAGATAATCCTGATTTTTCAGTAAATATCAATACAGGAGAATATTATTGCCATACAACAGGGCAAGGTGGAAATATATCAGAATTAGAAAATTTTGATTTTGACCTGAAAAACATTAAACCTGCGAAAAAAGAGCCTAAAAAAAGTAAAAATTTTGATGAACTTATGAAATCAAGAGCCGGTTGTCATCTAGGTGATGACTGGCTCTCTTACTTAAAAGGCAGAGGGATTTCTGAAAAAGGACTTGGAAGACTGTGCAGACTGGGAAAAAACAATACAATGATGATACCCATCACAAACGGAAAAAATGTTGTGGCTATTAAATATAGAAGTCTTGATAAAAAAATGAGTGCTGAAAACGGCAGCCAGTCAGATTATTTTGTCAACTGGCAGAATATAAAGGACAGAACATATTTAATTATAGTTGAAGGAGAAATAGATCTTCTGAGTGCTGTTGAGGCAGGATATGATAATGTCGTTTCAATTCCTTTCGGAGCTAAAAATACAAAATGTATTGATAATCAAAGAAATTGGGTAGAAGAGTTTTCAAAAATTATTATAGCCGTTGACAATGACGAGCCGGGAATAGAATGCAAAAATGAAATCAAAAAGAAATTGAGAGGAGCTCAAAGTAAACTCTATGAAGTTGAAATGGGAAGCTATAAAGATTTTAACGAGATTTTAGTTGCTCTTGGAGCCGATGCTCTGGGAACAGTTATTAAAGGAGCAGAGCCAATAAAGATAACTTATCTTCCTTATTATAAAGAAGATGACGGATATTATTCCTATCAAAAAGATAATTATGTAAGAATAACAGATTTTACTTTGGATATTACAGGATATTCTGACAACTATATAAAAGGAATTGTAAAATCAGGTGGAAGAGAGAGGGAATTTAAGGCTAAAAAAACGGACCTTTTAACTAAAAATGGAATTTTGGAAAATCTGGGATATTATCTTGGCAGTTCACAATCAATCCCAAAATTTTGGAGTTGGCTGCTTGATAAAAGTCGGGAACAGTTTTTACTGGAAATAGAGTATTACGGAATAATAGATAATAACTATTATGATCCAAGCTCAAGAGTGATATGCAGCAAAGAAGATTTAAAAATACAAAATCTTTCAGAAATAGAGCCTATTACAGATGAAGAAAAGGAATGGCTCAATAAAAATTTGATACATTTGAGAAGCAGTGTAAATCAATCTCTTCTTGGGATATGCTGGGCATTGGGGAGATTTCATATTGAGGGAAGTTATCCCATACTTGAAGTATCAGGAACAACTTCTATAGGAAAAACAGAGTATGTAGAATTTATTTCAAGAATACTTTTTGGAAATAAAGAAAATATAAAATCTTTCACAACTCTTACTAATCACCAAATCAGAAGTCTTTCTTCATGCTCAAATATAACTCCGTGGTGCATTGATGAGGTAAAAATTACAGGTAAAAATTTGAGGGAAAGAGCTGTTGAACTCTATTCAATAATCAGATCTGTTTACGATAACAAAACTCTAAACCAAGGGAATATTACAAATAAACTGACAGAATTTAAGTTGTGTACTCCTCTTATTATTTCCGGAGAAACAGAACTAAGTGATGTTTCCATAAAAAACAGAATGGTAAGCACAGATTTGAATAAAAATAATAAAAGTACAGATGAGGTTTTCTTTACACTCAAGAAAACAAATATTCTTGAAAAATTAGGAAAAGTTGCTCTGCAAAAAAGACTTGATGCAGGACCAATAAATATTCCCATAGAAAAAGTAAAAGAAATATTGAAATCAGTAAAAGATGAAAGGCAATTGTATAATGGCAGATGTATTCTCACAGGACTTAAAGCTCTTGGCGGAATAATTAAACTGAGTGAGAAAAATATTAATGATTTTATAGAATTTCTGAACAGAAAACTTGCAAATGAATTTAATGTTGTGAGCAATTTTAAAGAATTAATGGAACTGGTAGCAGATTCTGAAAGAGAAACAAAACATTTTTATGCAATAAAGGGTGGAAAACATCTAGTAAGATTCAATCTTTTATATAAAGCGATTTCAGAAGAACATTATAAAACTAATAGTACACTGGAACTTTTAGATATGAGAACTCTGAAAAAACAGCTTATAGAAGAGGGATTTATCATCAATACCAGAGTGGCAACGAGATTTCCTAAAGATGAATTTGTTCTTGAAACAGTTCCTGTAAAAGCTGATGAGTTTATAAAAACAGATATATTCATTACAAGGGAAGAAAAAGAAGATGATGAAAAATAGAGTAGTCATTTTAAAAATATAAAAATAAATATCTTATGCTTAGTGTAGTCAGTTGCGTAGTCAAACTTTTTTCTTATAACTTTTTTAAATATATTTTATTAAGTGTAAAGTAGTCAAAGTAGTCATAAAAAATCTATG
>UQXM01000159.1 GCA_900545035.1 uncultured Fusobacterium sp.
GCAGGAGCTGCAGCAACATTAGGTTCTGAAATAATTGCAAGAGTAATGAAAACTCCTGTTACATCTGCTCTTATTCCTACATTTACACCTTTTGTACCCGGAAGCGGAGCATATTACACAATGTTCTATCTTTTTAACGGAGAATATAAACTTGCTATGGAAAAAGCCATTGCAACATTTATCATGTCGGGGTCTATGATTTTGGGATTTCTTTTTATCTCTGAAATTATAAAGCTGTATACAAAATGTATTTTAAAAAATAAAAACAGAAAGTGTTAAGGAGGAATTTTATGAAAAAATTTTTAAGCAGTTTCTTTTTATGTTTTTTATTTTTCGGCTGTACTCATATGCAGAAATTTCAAATGGCTGAGCTGCCGACACTTATCAAAAGTGAAGAGCAGCAGAATGTGAAATTTGTTTTTGATGAAGCCAGAATAAGAAAAGTATTTTACGGCTGGGATATAAAAGAAGAAAATATTAACGGAGAACATTCTTTTAATATGATTAACAAAAAAAATAATGTTATAGTTGATATTTCCAATTACAGAGAAGGGGATACGATTCAAAAAGCAGCCAGAAGAATACACAGAAGACTTCAGGCAGAACACACAATGTTTAACGATCATTCAGCAATGGTGATATATCAGGATTATTACTATAAAGGTGTGGATAAAACAAGCAGTAAATTTTTAGGCAGAAATTCAGATGAATTTATAGGAAGAGATGAATGGGAAGAAAAACATCTGCATACAATTTTTCTTGATAATGTAAAAATCAGAATACAATATCCTCAAGGAAAAAAAGACTATAAAGAAGCTTTGAAAATGGTAAGAGAAGCAATAGACCCGTCAGTATCAGCAGAGCCAAAAACTTCTTTTGTTCATAGAGCATACAAAGTTGATGAAATGTTTGATGTTAAAAAAATAGAAAGAGAGCTGAAAGAAAAAACAGGATATATCAAAAAAGGATATGTTGAAAGTGAAAGAGAGCCTAAAAATTTTGAAAAATACACTTTCGTTTTGGATAACAGTAAAAATTCAAGAGTGCTGAGAACAGTATTTATAGAATCCAATGAGGGATACAGCAGCGAAGTAAAAGCTGACAGGTGGGAATTTTTCTTTAAAAAAAATCCAAATGCAAAATTTAGAGGAAATGGAAAAGACGATATTTCCGTTTCATATTTCGGTGTTCCTTCAATGAGATTAAAAAACGGACTGTTGAAATCTATCGGAGCTGAAGCGATGATTAATATAATTCCGGCAGATGATCATACTATAGTTGTATGGAACTGGATTCCACACGGAGATAAAAAAGCTGCTGAAATTGAATATGAGGAAATCTTGAAAGTCATAAAATCTTCAATGAAAAAATATAAATAATAAAAAAGAGAAAAATGTATAAGAAGGATAGAAAGTTGAATGTACTGCACCCAAAATCTTAGACAATTAAGATGAGGGTGCAGTTTTTTTATGGCTAAATTAACTAATGAACAAAGAATTTTATAGTTAAAGGGGCAAAATTTTATTAAAACTGGAATTTAAATCCTACATAATAGTTTCTCTCATATGCAGGGTCATATAAAAATTCATTAGTAGAAGAACTATATGAAACATAATCATAGTATTTTTTATCAAATACATTATTTACTCCAGCATATAGATTAAGACTTTCTGTAGCCTTAAAGTTAGCTCTGATATTTGCTACAGCATGTGCATTTTTCTTTCCACCCTCATTATTGTTTGTAAGATAAACTGCACTTTTATAGACAACATCTCCACCAATATTGAATCTTTCATTGAAAGAATATAATACACCTAAAGATAATTTATGATTAGGGACATAAGCAATTCTTTTTCCATCAAGCTTCTCTCCATTGTCATTAGCTTTTTTTACTTTTGCATGTACATAATTGTAACTTTCATTAAAAGTAAATTTTCCTATATCCTGTTTAGCTGAAAGTTCAAATCCATATCTTTCTGTCTTATCCAGATTTATATTTTCTATTAAATGTTGAGTATTAGAAGCATGTCCTGAACTTCTTATTTCATCATTTGTCAGAGTATAGAAAACAGCCCCGTTTAATTCTGAAATTCCAAAAGTATCCCTAAATCCTAATTCAAAAGTATTGTAAGTTTCAGAATCAAGGTCATTAAAGTAGTATACACCAGCTTTTGTAGGATCTGGATGAGTAGTAGCATATCTATTTGTGATTAAAGCAGGAGCAGGGGAAGTAAATCCTCTCTCATATTTTAAATATACATTTCCTGTATCAGAATACAGGTAATTTACTGCTAACTCAACTGCGAAATTGTCTGCATCTTTTGTATTACCATCGAGCTTTAACTTGTTTCCAAAACTTTTTCTCTTCATATCATAATCAGCTTTTTCATATCTGAATCCTTGAATGAATTCAAAATCTTGATATTTGTATGTGTTTAATACAAAACCACTAATAGATTCTTTAGTAGCTTTTAAATCAATGTTAGCCATAGGGATTGTAGTACCCATTCTTTCCATATACATATTTTGTTTTCTATGAAGTTCATTATCTAGGTATTCAATTCCAAAGATAACACTGCTGCCATCTCCATATTTATATTTTAATTTTGCTGTTGCTCCTTTTTTTTCATCATCAAAAGCAGCTTTCATATTCATATTAGTTGCAGCAGTAAACATTTTATAGTGCATATCAGTATCTTGGAAATATCCTGTTAAATTTAATTCTATATTATCATTTAATTTTCCAGCATATTCCAGTGAAAATTCATCTTTATCTCTATCCCATTTATTAATATCTCCAGATTTTTTACCATGTTGCCTTCTATCTTCTCCCAGTTGAGCTTTAGTCAAAGAATTAGGAATTTCAGAATCACTGTTGTATTTTGAATATCTAAAAGTAAGGGAATGGTCATCTGATATATCATATCTCAATTTACCACTGAAATAATCTGAATCCTCTTCATTATACTTTCTATATCCTTTTATTTCTTTTCTTGTATAGCCTAAATCTATATCAAGTTTTCCAATTGTATGTCCAGCAGAAACTTCATAAGTATTTCCTCTATAGTTTCCATAACTATATCCTGCAGAAGCTCTTGGTCCAGTCTGTTTTTTAGTTATGACATTAATTACTCCACCAGAAGTTCCACTTCCATAAAGAACTGCTCCTCCTCCAGGAATTACCTCTATTCTCTCTATTTGATCAATAGATACTGTATTAACAGGAGTACCTACATGGGAAGTATCTGAAGCATTTGCACGAATGCCATCAACAAGAAGCTGGACATTAGTCATTGCTTTTGTTCCCTGTCCTCTCATATCTATTACTGGCATTCCCATTTGGTACTGAACATTGACGGCTGGAACATCTTTCAAAACATCTTCAATAGAAGAATAATGTTTTTCTTCTATTGTTTCACTTACTATAATAGTAGGATTACTTGCTACATCTCGTACTGTAGTTTCAAAACCAGTGCTGGAATAAATAACTGTATTACCCAGATTTATTTCATCTGTATTTTCAGTATTCGAATTAGCAAAAATTGTAGTTGAAATTAATAAAGAATGTAAAGCTAATTTTTTTAAATTCATTTGTTTCTCCTCATCTTTCCATAGAAATATAGATAATTTTGTAATTGTGATGTAAATTATTACTTTGAATAAAGTAAGGCTGAATTTCCTCTTAGACACATCTGTTATAAATTTAGTAGGTCAAACTAAAATTATATATGGATTTATAAAATGA
>UQXM01000160.1 GCA_900545035.1 uncultured Fusobacterium sp.
AATTAAAAATAAACATACAATTTAATTTATGATATTAAAAATCTGTTTTCTGTAAAGAAGGCAGATTTTTTCTTACTCTCACACTAGACATATTTTCTCTGCTGTGATAACATAAAATAGTAATATAAATAGTTTTTAGGAGTAAAAATATGAAAGCTGACAAAGAATATATAAAAAATTTATTAAAAGATTTTTTTTAGAATAAAAAACTTGTAAAAGCAGTTTTTTCAAATATGAAAGGAAATTATCCGTACACAAAGATAAATATAAAACCTTTGATAATAAAAAATAATTTCTTTTATCAGTTTGAACAGTTCCAAAATAATAAAGCTTATCATTCAAATCTTACCGTTCAGGAAAGTATTGAAAAACTTGATGATATTTTGAACAGTTTCAAACAATATATGATATTTGCCACAGACGGCGACTATCAAATTATAAAAGGAAAAAATGATTTTAACATAAAAATTACTAAAAGTTGCAGAGAAATAAAATCTCTTGAACATAATAAAACTAAAAATTATCTTTTGGAAGAGGGAAAACCTATTCCGTTTCTTATTAAACTGGGAGTAATGGGAGAAAACGGAGAGATTTTCAAAGACAGTTATAATAAATTCAGACAGATTAATAAATATCTTGAATTTATCGATGATACTATAAAAGAACTTAAAAATAAAAAACTTATAAAAGACAGTATTAAATTTGTAGATTTTGGCTGCGGAAAATCTTATCTGACTTTTGCTCTTCACCATTATCTGAAAAATATAAAAGATATGAAATTTACTATCATCGGACTTGATTTGAAAAAAGATGTAATGGATTACTGCAACAAAATTGCCAAAGAACTGAACTGTGAAAATCTTGAATTTATTACAGGAGATATAAAAGATTTTGACAAACTGAAAGATGTAGATATAATTTTTTCTCTTCACGCCTGCAACAATGCAACAGACTATGCTCTTTTAAAAGGACTTGAATTAAATGCAAAAGCTATTCTTGCTGTACCTTGCTGTCAGCATGAATTTAATCAAAAAATGAGCAATAATAAGAAAAGTGAATTTTTTAATACAGAATTCCCTATTGGAAAACACGGTATCCTTTTAGAAAAATTTACATCTGTCGCAACAGACGCTTTCAGAGCACAGGCTCTTGAACTTTGTGGATTTAAAACACAAGTAATGGAATTTATTGATATGGAACATACTCCAAAAAATATTTTAATAAGGGGAATAAAAGATAATATTAAAAAAGAAACCTTGGAAAAGAAATTTGCTGAATATACTGTATTTAAAAAGTTTTTGGGTATAGAACCTATACTTGACGAACTGCTGAAACCATATTTTCTAGTAAAATAAAGGATAATAATTTATGAGAAAATTAAATATTGCACTTGCACAAATCAAATCTTTACATGGACAATGTGAAAAAAATTTAATAAGAGCTATAAACATTATAGAGGAAGTTGCTAAAAAAGGAACTAATATAGTTATTTTTCCTGAACTTTTTTATACAGGATATTTTAACAGAAGAAAAACTTTTCATGAACTGGCAGAATTTTCAGACGGATACCTTTATAACAAATTAAAAGAAACTGCTTTGAAATATAATATTTCTATTATTATGGGCTATTGCGAAAAGAAAAAAGAATTTCCCGATAAAGTTTTTAATAGTCTTATGTTTGTAAATAATAAAGGTGAACTTTTGTGCAGTTACAATAAAATTTATTGCTGGAAAGAAGAAAAAAGAACATTTACACAGGGAGAAAAACTTTTTGTATGTGAAACTGAGTTTGGAAAAATCGGATTACTAAATTGTTATGACATAGAATTTCCAGAACTTTTTAGAATACTTCACTTTAAGGGTGCAGAACTTGTTATATGTCCTGCTGTATGGAGTAAATGGATTGAACACAGATGGCATTCAAGTCTTATGGCAGGAGCTATAAACAATTTATTTTTTGTAGCTGGAATAAACACAGTAGGACCTACTCCTGCAGAGAAAGATTTGTGTGGCAACAGTAAAATTATCTCTCCTTTTGGAGATGTTATTTCAAATGCTTCTTGGGATAAAGAAGAAATACTTTATTCTTCTATTGATTTGGATTATATAAAGCAAATCAGAGAAGAATACCCTATTTGGAACGATTATCATTATGATATGTTTGATAAAACACTTTTAGAAAAATATTAAATTTTTACATTTTTATAGAACGGAGGTGATTTTTTTGTTAAGTGAAATGCAATATATCTATACTATTTATCAAGAAAGAAGTTTTTCAAAAGCTGCTAAAAAATTATATATTTCACAACCTGCCCTAAGTGCTATTGTGAAAAAGGCCGAACAAAAAATCGGACATTTAATATTTGACAGGACTACAATTCCTTTGACTGTTACTCCAGCCGGAAGATATTATATAAAATGTATTGAAAATATTTTAGAAATAGAAAAAAATATGCAGGATTATTTTGATGATTTAGGAAAGTTAGATTCAGGAAATATTATAATAGGCGGTTCTTCTTTTTTCTGTGCTTTTATTCTTCCTAAATTACTGCAAAAATTCAACAGTAAATACCCCAAAATTAAAATTGAAGTAATAGAGGGAAATATTAAAGAATTAAAATACGGGCTTGAAAATAATTCTATTGATTTAGTAATGGAAACTGCCATTTCTAAAAAAGACGAAAACTTAGAAACTTATTTTTTCAAAAATGAACATATTTTGCTTGCTGTTCCAAAATCTTGGGAAATAAATAATGATTTACAGGAATATCAGCTTACATATCAAGATATAAAACAAGGAAAACATCTTTTAAAAGACACAAAAGAAGTTTCTTTACTTAAATTTAAAAATCTTCCTTTTATAACAATGAAAAAAGGAAATGACCAATATGTAAGAGGGCTTGCTCTTTGTAAAAAAGCAGGATTTAATCCCAAATCTATTTATAAAATAGATCAAATTATGACTGGTTATCATATTGCTGTTTCTACTTTAAGTGCTGTAATATTTGTCAGAGATTTATTAGTTATTAATGAACAGGATACAAATAAATTGATATATTACAAACTGGATGAAGAACTTTCTGTAAGACCAATATATTTTGTTGTCAAAAAAAATAAATATCATTCTAATGCAGTCAAAGAATTTATGAAAATGTTTTGTGATATTAAGTAATATAATTTCTTGAAGGTGATTAAAATGAAAAAAACAATTTCTGAGGAATTAAAAAAATTTTTAGAAGAAAAAGGAGCTGATATTATAGGATTTGCCAATATATCTACTTTAAAAAATGCACCTATGCCTTACGGAATTTGTATTGGTATTAAGATACCTAAAAATATTATAATTTCAATTAAAAATGGACCGAACAAATTATATTATGATATTTATAATACTCTTAACAATAAACTTGACACTATTGTAAAATCAGCTGAATTCTTTCTAAAAGAAAAAGGATTTGCAGCATATGCTCAAACAACATCTGTTATAAAAAAAGATAAATATAACAGAACACCTTTTCCACATAAAACTGTTGCTGTCCATTCTGGAATAGGTTGGATAGGAAAAAGCTCTTTACTTGTTACAGAGCAATACGGTTCCGCTGTAAGAATTTCTTCTCTTTTTACAAATGCACCTTTAGAATGTGGGAAAATGATTGAACCAAAATGTAACAATTGTCAATTATGCCAAATTTTTTGTCCAGCAGATGCTATTTTAGGAAAAATATGGTCTGAAAAAATAGAT
>UQXM01000161.1 GCA_900545035.1 uncultured Fusobacterium sp.
ACCCGATGACAGAAGCAGGAAAAATAGGGATAAAATACGGAGCAATGAATGCTTCTTCCACATATGTTGATATAAAAATTAAAGGAAAAAGCTGTCACGGAGCATATCCCAGCGAGGGAACAGATGCTGTTCTTGCAGCGGCTCATGTGATAACCGCTGTTCAGTCAATAGTGAGCAGAAATATTGATTCCAGAGATTCTGTTGTAATTACTTTCGGAATTATACAAGGGGGAGAAAAAGAAAATATTGTTGCAGAAGAAGTAATATGCAAAGGAACAATGAGAACTCTTTCAAACGAAACAAAAGCAGAAGCCAAAAAAAGACTGGAAATGATTGTAAAAAATGTCAGTGCAGGTTTTGGAGCAGAGGGAGAAGTAAGTTTCAGGGACAGTTATACAGCTCTTGTAAATCACAATGAATATGTGGATATTATAAAATATGCGGGAGAAAATCTTCTGGGGAAAGAAAATGTTATTGAAAAGAAAGTTTCTGATATGGGAGTGGAAGATTTTGCTTATTATCTTGAAAAGATTTCGGGAGCATTTTTTAATCTGGGAGTAAAAAATATTGAAAAAGGAATAACGGCTCCTCTTCACAACGGAAAATTCAATATTGATGAAGACGCACTTTTAATCGGTGTTAAAATGCAGGTGCTTAATGCAGTTTCAGCTTATAATTTATTGAAATTAAAATAAATCTAAAATAAAAAACAGGATTTTTAAAATCCTGTTTTTAATATTTCAAATTTTTTAATTCTGTATAAAATTCTTCAACAGCTTCAAATATTCTGGGAGAACCTCTCAATATTTTTGAGGAATCCACAATAAACAGATTATTTTTTTCTCCTGCTTTTGTTTGTTTTACAGCAGGTGAGCTGTTTAAAATATCTGTTTCCGATTTTATGCTCATAGCTCCTGCCAAGAAATCGGGATTTTCTTTCAGCAGAAATTCGGGAGAAATAATAGGTTTATCTCCTGTAAGATTTTCTGCAATGTTTTCTACTCCCAAAAGAGCGAATATCTGACCCGGAAGAGATTTTTCATTAAATGCCATCATCGGAGATGATGAGTAAAGAAGAGCTCCTTTTATGTTTAAAGGTTTTTCTTTTACAAGAGTTTTAAGATTATCCATTTTTTTCAGGCTTTCATTGTAAAGAGTTTCGGCTTCTTTTGTCTGCCCTGTTATTACTCCGTATATTTTTATATTTTTCAAAATATCTTCAAAAGTTTCTGTTTCATTTACAATATACGGAATTTTAAAAGTTTTTAAAGTTTCTCCCATATTTACAGCCATAGGATTTAATATTATCAAATCAGGAGAAAAAGAAAGAACTTTTTCAATATTCATATTCACAATATTTCCCACATTTGGCAGATTTTTGGTTTTTTCTTCAGGATAGATTTTGCTTTTGGCAGTTGTTCCGATTGCAGAGATTTTTTTCTCTGCACCTATCATATAAAAAGTTTCTGTAACAGCAGGGTCAAGAATGATTATTCTTTTATATTCATGAAGGTCAATAAAATTCCCTCTGCTGTCTTTTATTTTGTTGTTTTCTATTTCAAGAGCTGAAACAGACAGACATGATACAATAAAAATTATTGCTGCCGTTAATTTTTTCAGCATATTTTCCTCCTTATTTTTTTCTGATTTTTGGAATAATATAAGGCACTCCCTCATCTGTAAAAGAAACAGTACAGTCTAAATCATATACTTTTTTTAGATTTTCTTTTGTAAGAACTTTTTGAGGAGTTCCTTTACAGCAGACTTTTCCCTCTTTCAGCATAATAAGTTCATCACAGAACATTGCTGCAAGATTTAAATCATGGAGTACAGCAGCTGCTGTTATTCCCTTTTCCTTTACATTTTCTCTTACTTTTTCCATAAGGTCGAGAGCATGATTAAGGTCAAGAGCTGATGTAGGTTCATCAAGAAGAATTATTTTTGTTTCTTGTGTAAGAGCTCTTGCAAGAAGCACTCTTTGAAATTCTCCCCCTGAAAGAGTAACAGCCTTTCTTTCAGTAAATTTTTCCAAATCAAGTTCGGCAAGATATTTTTTTGTAATTTCAATATCGCTTTTGGAATATCCGTCCCAACTGTTATTAAGATGCGGAAGCCGTCCCATAAGAGTAAATTCTTCCACAGTCATAGCTGACATCAGCTGAGATTTTTGAGGAACAAAAGAGATAAGTTTCGCTTTTTCTTTTTGTGAAAATTTTCTGCTCTCTTTTCCGTCAAGAAAGATATTTCCCTGTTCTCCTTTAAAATATCCCAAAATATTTTTAAGAAGAGTAGTTTTTCCGCATCCGTTCGGTCCTAAAATTCCTGTGATTTTTTTTTCGGAAATTTCCAAATCTATTCCTTTTAATATCTCTCTGTTTCCATAGGAAAAATGTAAGTTTTCAATTTTAATTATACTCATTTAAAAATCTCTCCTTTTATTTTTCAAAGCCAGATATAAAAAGAACGGAGCTCCAAAAAAGGCGGTGATAACACCTATCGGAATTTCCACCGGAGCAAGAACAACTCTTCCGAAAGTGTCGCAGACTAAAAGGAAAAATCCACCTGCAAGAATTGTATTGGGCAGAAGTCTGCTGTTTGAAGGACCTGTTATCATTCTGATTGTGTGAGGAATAATAAGTCCCACAAAACCTATCATTCCGGAAAAAGCCACAGAAAACGCAACAACAAGTGCTGCCACTGTAAGAGTTCTTACTTTTAATCTGTTTACATCAACTCCCAGAGAATGTGCTTCTTCATCTCCGGAAAGAAGAGCATCAAGTTCATTTCTTTTTGAATAAAAATATCCCACAGAAAAAACAAGGGGAATTAAAATGCAGATAACTCTTTTCCATGTGGCATTTCCAAGATATCCCATCATCCACATTGTGATTTTAAAAGAATCTTCTCCGATGAGATACATTGCAAAAGATGTGAATGCTCCCAAAAAAGATGAAACGGCTATTCCAACAATAAGCAAAGTTGTAACATTTACTTTATTTCCTTTTTTTGCCATTTTGAAAATAAGAAAAGTACTTGCAAGACAAGTGATAAATGCAAGAACTCCATACATAAAATCAGGCATATCAAAAATAAAAGCTATTACAGCTCCGAAAGTTGCACTGGCCGCAATTCCGATTATATATGGATCTGCCGAATCTCTTTTCCTTGTTATCCCAGAAACTGTAAGTTTTACGCCAAAAACGAGACTCCGCTTTTTCCGAATCCCGTCTCTTTCTCAAACGATTAATCTTATCCCGCAGTTGAACGTCGGTAAGTTTTCTCCTCTTTGACTTCTTTTGGGATTCCAACTCTCTCGAAACTTTCACCCGGTTCACCGTACCGTCCGGATTAGGAAAAATCTTCACGTTCAGGGTTGAATCCCCTTCCCAGATCATTCCATTACCATTAAACAACATATCTATCGTGTGAAAAAAACTTCCGTTAGAACTTTCCCGAAAAGTATTGTATATTTGTTTTTCGCTTTTTACCACTCCTTTACGCTCGTTACGACGCTCCCTCCTTCCTACCAGCTCCCCTCTTTGCGCAAGAATCGTTCCGCTGAACCAACGGGCCACGATACGCCCATTTTCCCGGTAAGCGTCAAAAATACCACTGATGTCTACCTCCCGTAACTTATATTCCGGATCGTATTCTTCTATCTTTTCCAAAAGCAACTTTCCTTCCGCCAAGCGCCACGTACCCACGTAACCCCGGTAAAGACCGGT
>UQXM01000162.1 GCA_900545035.1 uncultured Fusobacterium sp.
CCTCATATTTAGTAAAGTACTCCTCTAAATTATCTAATTTATATGGAAAATTTATATGAATAAATTCATAATTTTGGGGAATTTGAAGATGAGAAACAATTTTTTCGGTCATTCCCCAGCCGTTAAAAAATATTATTCCATTCATTTTTGAAATCCTCTAAAAATTTTTTTATTGTATTTTTTGAAAGTTCTGAATAAAGACTTATTCTGATACGCTCCAATCCTTTGGGAACAGTGGGACTTTTTATTCCACATATAAGCCAACCTTTTTTACGGAGTTTTTCTGTAATAATATCTGTTTTTTCGTTGTTTTCTGTAATAAGACTGATAATATGTGAATCTGAAACAGTATAAATTTTCATTTCTTTCATAAGTTTGAGAGTATAATTTTTTAAATCCTCAAGTTTTTTTATTCTTTCAGAAAAACTGTCCATATAATTTAAAATATACAGATTCCAAAGATTGTTTACAGGAGGAAGAGCTGTTGAATATATAAACTCTTTCCCAAAGTTAATAATATAATCTTTGAAATCTTGTTCACACACAATGTATGCTCCCACAGAGCCGCCGCCTTTTCCAAGAGGTATACATAAAAAATCAATATCCTGTACAAGATTTTTATTATAAGCTATCCCATACCCATAAACTCCAAATGAATGAGCTTCATCTATCATAAGAAAAGCTCCGAATTTTTTCTTTATTCTTACAAGTTCCTGCAAATCGGCAGTATCTCCGTCCATGCTGTAAACACTTTCAGAAATAATTAAAATATCTTCATATTCATTTTTATATTTTTCTAAAAGATTTTCCAAATGAGCCATATCAAGATGTTTGTATCTTACAAATTTGGAACTGCTTGAAACAATTCCTGCATAAATACTGGCATGATTGAGTCTGTCTGTAAGAATGAGAGTATTTTTGTTGCAGAAAGTTTCTATTATTGTTTTATTTGCCGAAAATCCGCTGTTCATTACAAGCACAGGCTTTTTATAAATCTCTTCGGCTCTTTTTTCCAATTCTGCTACAATACTATAATTTCCTGTAATAAGTCTTGAGGAACTTGAGGAAAAAGAAAATTTGTCAGAATAATTTTGTATAAAATCATTTTTTAATTTTTCATCGTGAGCAAGAAAGAGATAATCGTTTGAAGAGAGATTTATCATAGTGTCAGAATAATTTTTCAAAGTTCTGAAATTTTTTTCCTGTTTTTTTATCTCCAGTTCTTTTTTTAAAATTTCTCTATTCATTTTTTTCTCCCTGTTCTCCGTTTAGATATTCTTCGATTGACAAACGGCAGATTTCCAACATTTTATCTATTTCTTCATAAGAGATAACAAAAGGCGGCATAAAATATATTGTATCCCCTAGAGGTCTTAAAATAGCTCCATGTTTCAGAGCTGTTTTATAAATATTGTACCCTGTTCTTTTTTGAGGGTTATATCTTTCTTTTGTAATTTTATTTTTTACAATTTCCATTGCTCCGATAAGACCTATTCGTCTTATTTCTCCGATGTATTCTTTATCTTTAAAAATTTCTCTTGCTCTTTTTTCAAGGTATTCTCCTTTTTTGTTAATTTCTTCTAAAATATTGTCTTCTTCATAAATTTTTAAAACTTCCAGAGCAATTCTGCACCCAATTGGATTTCCGGAAAAACTGTGAGAATGGAGAAAAGATTTTCCTTCAAAATAATCGGCATAAAAAGAGTTGTAAATTTCTTCTGTCATAAGAACAATTGACATTGGATAATATCCAGCTGTAAGAGCCTTTCCTATGCACATAATATCGGGAGAAATTTCTGCGTGTTCACAGGCAAACATCTTTCCTGTTCTGCCAAATCCCACAGCTATCTCATCTGCAATAAGGTGAATGTTATATTTTTTTGTAATTTCACGAAGTTTTTTAAGATATACAGGAGAATAAATTTTCATACCTCCTGCTCCCTGCACCATAGGCTCTATTATGATTCCTGCAAGAGTTTCATGATTTTCTTCCACAGCTTTTTCCATATAACAAAAACATTCTGCACTGCATGTTTTATAATCTTTTTTAAAAGGACAGTTGAAACAATCAGGTCCTTGTATTTTCAGCCCATCATTAATAAGAGGTTTGTAAGTTTTGGTAAAAAAATCAATATCGCCCACAGATAATGCTCCTATTGTTTCTCCGTGATATGAATTTTTTATTGCAGCAAATCTTCTTTTTTTAGTAAATCCTCTCTGCTGCTGAGATTGAAAAGAAAGTTTTAAAGCAACCTCTACCCCTGATGAGCCATTATCTGCAAAAAAAAGTTTTGTAAGTCCCTTTGGAACAATGTCAATAAGTTTTTCAGCAAGTTCTATAGCCGGTCTGTGAGAAAAATCTGCAAAAATTATATGTTCCAATGTATCACATTGATTTTTTATGGCTTCATTTATTCTTTTGTTGCAGTGTCCCAAAGGATTTACCCACCAGCTTCCTACACAATCCATATATTTTCTGCCAAATTCATCATATACATATATTCCCTCTGCTCTTTCAATAACTATTGGAGGATATTTTTCATAATCTTTCATCTGTGAACATGGATGAAAAATATATTTTAAATCTTTTTCCTGTAATGTACTTAAATTATTTTTATTCATTTTTTCCTCTGCTTTAATATTCTATCTATTTCATTTAAATCAAATTTATTTATATTTGGTTCTTCACCTTTTTTATTTACAATATCTTTAGAAAAAATTTGTATTCCTTCTTTATAATTAGGACTCCAAAGTATACTGTTTGGAATTCCTTTATCAAAAATTTTATCTTGCCGATAAATTGCTATCATTGGTTTTTTAAAACATGCTGAAATATGAACTATTGATGTATCAGGTGTTATTACAAAATCTGCTTTTTTTATTAAATATGCTGATTCCATAATACTATTTAATTGGGGAAAGAATACTTTTCCTTCATATTTATTTAAAAATTCTTCTATTTTTTCTTTTCTTTTAGTTTCACCAATAATAATTACTGCTACATTTTTTCTCTGTAAAATTATCTTAATTATATTATCTATATTTTCTTCATTTATATCTCTATGTTTACTTGCTGCAAAAGGATTGAAAACTATAATTTCTTTATCTCTTATATCTTTTAAAAAATTTTCTACATTATTTATTTCATCTTTCGAAAAATATAAGTCGTAATTTAAATCTCTATCTTCTATTCCAAGTAATTTTAATACACTATCATATATATGACTAATATGATAACTTTCTTTAGGTAAAATACAATTTATATCAAACATATTCCAATTATCTTTGTTTATCCCCATATTAAATCTGGCATGACATAAATTTATAAACATCATTTCATTAACTCTCAGCATTTCACTGAAATCAATCAGTAAATCATATTTTTCAGTTTCTATCTCTTTTGCCAGTTCTTTTATTTTTTTTCTATTCTTCTCATATTTATATATTTTATCTACATTTTTATTATTTACTATGATATCAGTTGCTCCCCCTCTGCTCACAACTCCTATCTTTATATCTGGATAATATTTTTTTATTTCACGAAACATAATGGTATTTATTACCATATCTCCGATTTTTCCATCATATCTTAAAAAAAGTATTGATTTTATATTGTTATCTTTTAAAAAATTATTCCCTTGAATAATTTCTTTTTTTTCCTTTCTGTCCCATCTCTGAATTCCTCTTTCGCCTCATTCATATCCACGATCATCA
>UQXM01000163.1 GCA_900545035.1 uncultured Fusobacterium sp.
TAATAACAACTAACTACTGTTTGTTATCGTCTATTGTCGTTTTTTTATTTTAATTTATATTTTATTAATCTCTCTTGTATTTTTTGTAAAAATAAGATATACTCATAATAGTAAAATCTACATATCCATTGTATAAAATGTGATAAATTATAATATTTATTCTAACATTTTATACAAGAAATGCAAGAATTTTCTGGAGGAAAAATGAATAAAAAATATGAAGTATTTAATGTACCTAAAAATGAAGTAATAGATACAGGTCCGAGTGAGATTGTAGAAAAATTTTTAGATGTATCGGAAATAGAAAACGAAAAACAAAACAGTCTTGTCAGAATAGATATTAATGTTATAGAGTATCCTCTTTTTACCAAAAATCCGAGAAGAAAAAAAAATCAGATTATAAGATATTTTTTTAACAGAGATAAAGAAGCATATATTCAAGTAAACCCTACTTCGGGAGATTTTATTCCGGGAGAATTTGAAGAGAGGGTTTTTATTGCTATATTAAAAATTATGAGAGATAAAAAATATAACAACGAATTTTATACAAGACCTTCTGAAATTCTTTATAATATGGGAATACCACAGACTTCATATAAAAGTTTTTATAAAAAGATAACTCTTGCACTTCAAAGGCTTTCACAAACAAGCTACACTTTTAAAAATTCCCTTTATTCAAATAAGATGAAAGGAATTATAGATGACAAAATAAATACAAATATTATGAATATAAGAGTTATCACTCTTAATCAGGCGGAAAAAGACGAGCTTGAATATTTTCAGGATAAAAGAACAAAAGAAGTTATAAAGATATCAATTTCCAATTATTTTTATGACAACATTATAAGAAAAGGTTATCTTGTTTATGATTCACAGCTTCTTCTTAATATGGACAGCCCGATTACAAGAGCTCTTTATATGCTTATAAATAAACTTAGATTTAACAAGCTGAATTTGCGGGTATTGGCATTGAGCCTGATTAAAAAAATTCCTTTGAGTGATGATGCAAAATCTTTGGGAAGAAGTATAAAATCTTTGGAGAAAAGCTGTAAACAGCTGAAAGACATGGATCTTATAACAGATTTTAAAGTTATAAAGCAGGGAAAACTTATTCAGACAGAAATAGAATTTTTCTTTGAAGAAAAACATAATACCTTAAAACAAAATTTCTTTTTTGAAGACAAAAATCATTTTGATAATCTTGTAATAACTTATACAGATAAAGGAGATATGATAATTCCTCACAATGAAGAGGAACTTCTTGAAGTTCAGAAAGAGAGAGAAAATGTAACTCCTACACAGGAAAAAATAGAGGAAATATTCAACGAACTTCCTCCGAGAGCAAGAGAACTGAAAACTATGTCAGGAGCAATAAAAGATGCTATCAGACAATACGGTTTTGAAAATACAATGTATGCTGCAAAATATATCAGCAGTAAAAAAATAACAAGCATCAGAAGTTATTTTATTAAAACACTGGAAAACGGCTGGGCAGAAGAATTTATGCTGCTGGAAAAAGAAAAAGCAGACAAAGCCAAGAAAAAAGAGGAACAGCTTACATTAAATACAATGGAAATGCAGATAAGCTCCGAAAATAAACCTGATGCCCAAATTCTTGAGAAAAAAAACAGACTTTATGAAGAGTATAAACTTCTGAATACCAAAGAGAGAGAAGAGATTGAAAATATAGTTTTAAATGATTATATGAAACAGTGCAAAGTTTTCGGAAGTTCTCAGAAAAAAGCTTTTCAGTATGCAAAAGAGAGTTTGATAAAAGAATATTTATACAAGAGAGATGCGGAAAAGACAGAACCGGAAATTTTAAAACCTGTTTCCGAGCCTGAAAATATGAAAGAGATACATATGCTTCCTATGAATTTCGGGAACAGTTTCAATGAGATAAATCATTCTGCTGAAGATGTGTATATGGTAAATGAAGCTGAAGAAGACAGCAGCAATATTTTTTCGGACAATTCTATGAACAGTCAAAAAACAAATGTTGTAAATACCGGATTTAATTTGGAGAAAATATATAATGAAATAGAGGATATATCTTTTAATACTGAAAATATGAGCAATAAAAAAATAAAAAAATCAGATATTATATGTGATATGAGAAAAGTATATAATGAAGTATCCTTATTTCAAATGGAACTTTTGGATGTTTTGGAAACTCTTGATACCATTGAAGAGGGAACTCAAAATAAAATTTTAAGAATAGTTGGAGTATCAAAATTCTTTGAAGCCACAGTAGGCGGATATTATATGAGAATAGAATATATAAAAGATAAAGAGAGCAGTATAAAAATAATTAAAAAATAAATGAAAATTTACTTGATAAATTTATAGAAATATGCTATAATAAATTTATCAAGTAAATCTTATTTATTAAAAACAATTAACACTACTGATTATAAAATAGGAGAAAATTATTATGAGAATAGAAAAAAGATATTTACGTTCAGGAATGATAGTGAAACTTCGTAATAATAGTTTATATATGGTTATGATAAATACAGGAATGGAAGAAACAAATTTTGGTGATAAAGATGTTTTATTAAGTATTGACACTACAGGCAAATTTAAATCAGGATGGTTAAGATTATCAAATTATGATAACAAACTTTATTTCCACACAAATGAGGAAGATTTAGAAAAATGTAAAGATTTTTATAATAAAGATATGGATAAAGAGTTTGATATTATGGAAGTTTATTTTTGTAGAGAATGTGTTTATATGGGATTAATAAATCATTATACACTTTTAAGAAAAGTATAATGCAAAAGGAAATATATTTAAAATGATGGAAGCGAATTTTATAGTTGATGCTACTAATGAACTTTATAGAATTTTTGATGCTTTAAATCAAGAATACTATGAAAATAGATTACCTAAAGTAGTTATTACAGTTCAAGCAAAAGTTAAAGCTTATGGACATTTTGCTCATGACCGCTGGAAGAATAAAGCAGAATCCAAAGATTTTTATGTTGACCCTGATGTAGAAAAAACAAAAGATGAAAATGAAGTGATAAGATATCATGAGATAAATATAAGTGCAGAACATCTTAAACGTAATATTTATCATTTATGTGCTACATTACAACATGAAATGGTACATCTATATTGCCATGTAAATGAAATTAAAGATACTTCAAATGGTAATGTGTATCATAATAAAAGATTTAAAATAGAAGCAGAATCAAGAGGTCTTTATATAGATAAAGCACCTACTATTGGATGGTCAATTACAGAACCTACAGAAGAATTTATGGATTTTATTAAATCTTTAAATATTAACAAAGAAGTATTTTCCTTCTTTAGAGAAGCACCTATAAAAATTAAACCTGAAAAAGACCCAGCTAAAAAGACTACAAAATATACTTGCCCTAGCTGTGAAGAATCTGTAAGAGGTGTATTGGGATTAAATATACTTTGTATAGATTGCAATTTAACTATGGTGCCAAAAGATAAGAAGGAGGATATGGAAGAAGATGATTGATAGAATTGACTGTATTGTTAAACGTACATTTCAGTATTATGGTTTTTCTTTTAACAGAAATGATAAAATTGCTTTTCTGAACAAAGAAGGGAAAATACAAAATAAAACAGGTAAGTTTACATTAAAGATAAATGAAAGTACAACACCATATGATTTATATGTAAGCTGGTTATCCACAGGATATTTAAAATAAGATAATAA
>UQXM01000164.1 GCA_900545035.1 uncultured Fusobacterium sp.
GGTCTGTATCTTTTATTTTTTCGAAAACGGAAATAAGTTTTTCGATATCATGTCCGTTTTCTATATATACATAGTCAAGCCCCATTGCTTTGAAAAAATTACATTCTGCTTCTCCTTTTGTATTTCTTAAAAGTTTGAGATTTTTATAAAGTCCTCCATGATTTTCCGCTATTGACATTTCATTATCATTTACAATTATTATCATATTTGTTCCAAGTTCACCTGCATTATTAAGTCCTTCGTATGCTTCTCCTCCGCTCAGTGAACCGTCTCCGATAACAGCTATAATATTTTCTTTTTCATTTTTTAAATCTCTGGCTTTTGCAAGTCCGCAGGCAAGGCTTACAGATGTAGAAGTATGTCCCACTGTGAAAAAATCATGTTCGCTTTCAACAGGGTTTGTGTATCCTGAAATACAATGATAGTTTTCAGGGTTTAAGAAAGCATCTTTTCTTCCTGTCAGCATTTTATGAACATAAGATTGGTGTGAGACATCATACACTATTTTGTCAACAGGAGAGTTAAAAACATAGTGCATAGCTATTGTAATTTCAACCATTCCCAGATTGGGTGCTATATGTCCTCCTGTTTGGCTCAGTTTTTTCAGAAGAACTTCTCTTGCTTCACAGCTCACTTGTTTCAGTTCATCTAAAGAAAGTGTTTTTAAATCTTTTGGTGAATTTATTTTTTCCAGTAACATAATATTTCCTCCCGATTAAAATTATTTGTAATTTATTAATCAAAAGGATAACATCTGGAGTGAACTCTATGTCAACAAAAAATATTTAAAATTTTTTTATTTTTTCTTGCTCTGAAGTGAACTCCAAGTGATATATTAAAATCAAATAAAAAATTAAAAGGTGATAAAATTGAAAAAATATGAAAATTTAATTTTAGATGAAGAAAGAGCCTTATACGGAATAGAAAATGCGGAGGTATTAAACTGTAGATTTGACGGGAAAGCAGACGGAGAATCTGCTCTTAAAGAAACAAGAAAAATTATTGTAAACAGCTGCTTTTTTAATTTAAGATATCCTTTGTGGCATGTAACCGGTGCAGAGATAAAAAATATTGTTATGACTGAAAATAGTCGTGCAGCTTTGTGGTATGATAAAAATATAAAAATACAAAACAGTGAAATGAACGGAATAAAAGTTATCCGTGAATGCACAGACACAGAAATTGAGAACAACAGAATAAATTCTCCCGAATTTGCTTGGTTCTGTCGAAACTTAAAAATAAAAGACTGTGAATTGATTTCAGAATATCCATTTTTAAAAAGTTCAAATATGGAGATTGAAAATTTAAAAATGAAAGGAAAATATTCTTTTCAATATACAGAAAACAGTATTATAAAAAATTCTTATCTTGACACAAAAGATGCTTTTTGGCATAGTAAAAATATAACTGTTGTAGACAGTGTTATAAAAGGAGAATATTTAGCTTGGTATTCTGAAAATTTAAAACTCATCAACTGCAAAATTATAGGAACACAGCCTTTGTGTTATGCAAAAGGACTTATTCTTGAAAATTGTCAAATGATTGATTGTGATTTGGCTTTTGAGAAAAGTGAAGTAAATGCAGTTGTAAACGGAAAAATCGAAAGCATAAAAAATCCTGTCAAAGGAAAAATTAAAGCAGATTTAATAGGAAAAATTATTCTTGATACAAAAACAGAGTGTGAAATTGTAACGGAGGCGTAAAAATGACAATATCTGAAGTAAGCAAAAAATTTGAGGTGTCAGTAGATACATTAAGATATTATGAAAGGATAGGACTTATTCCGAAAGTAATGAGAAACGGGAGCGGGAACAGAGATTTTACAGAAAAAGACTGCGGATGGGTACAGTTTATAAAATGTATGAGAGGAGCAGGAGTTTCCATAGAAAGCTTGATTGATTATGTAAAAATGTTTCAGGAAGGGTCAGTTACAATACAGGCGAGAAAACAACTTCTTATAGAAGAATACGAAAATTTATCTGAAAGGATAGCAGAGATGCAGAGTGTTCAAGAAAAATTAAAAGCAAAAATAGATAATTATGAAAATATTATGTTAAAATATGAAGAGGAAAATTTGAAAAAATAATATTTTATTTATACAGGCTCGTAATTCAGCCTGTATTTTTTTACACTTTTTTTACATAGAATTAATATTATTCCAACACCCCAGAGTTAAAATTGAACAGAAAAAAAGGAACGATAATTTTTAATTTTAAATAAAAGGGGTAAAAAATGAATTTGAGAAAAATAACGGATAAATGTATGAAATACAGCATATTTTTAATCGGCGGCTTTAATGTGGTAATAGTTTTTCTTATATTTCTGTTCATACTTACAAACAGTATAGAGGCGTTTAAAGATGTTCCTGTTTCAAAATTTTTCTTTGGTAGGGAATGGATATCTCTTTCAGAAAAATATGGACTTCTTCCCCTGCTTTCAGGAACATTCCGTGTAACATTTGTGGCTCTTGCAATATCAGTTCCTGTAAGTATTATGAGTGCAGTTTATATGTCTGAATATGCAGGGAAAAAAACAAGGGATGTATTTAAACTTTTGATTGAAACAATGTCGGCTCTTCCTTCAGTTGTATTGGGATATATTGGACTTTATGCTCTTTCAGGTCCAGTAAAGGAAATTTTTAATCTTAATACAGGACTTACAGCACTTACAGGGGGAATACTTCTTTCTTTTATGGCAATTCCCACAATGGTAAGTATTTCAGACGATGCAATCAGAGCTCTTGATCCTGCCTACAAAGAAGCTTCGCTGGCAATGGGAGCAAACAAACTTGAAACAGTGATAAAAATAATTCTTCCTGCGGCATTTCCGGGAATATTTGCAGGAATAATGCTTGGCTTTGGAAGAATAATAGGAGAAACAATAACAGTTTTAATGGTAACGGGAAATGCTCCGATTCTGGGAGGAGGAATTTTATCTCCTGTAAGAACTCTTACCGCAACTATTGCTGCTGAAATGGGAGAGGTTGTAAATGGAAGTACTCACTATTATATACTGTTTGCTGTGGGACTTGTACTTTTTGGAATAAGTTTTGTAACAAATACAATAGCAGATTACTTTATTAACAAATCCAGAAAAATAATGAGGAAATAAGGAGAAAAGAAGTATATGAGCATATTAAAAGGAAAAAGTGCAAAAATTATAGAGGGAGTTATAAAAGGAGTGGGATATCTTTCAGTGTTTCCTGTGGCAGTTATTACAGCATATATAATTTTTAAGGGAGTTCCTGCAATTTCGTGGGCATTTTTAACAGGAATGCCTGAGGACGGAATGAGAGCAGGAGGAATTTTTCCTGCAATAGTTGGAAGTTTGTATCTGACATTGGGGACAATAGCTGTATCTGTACCTTTCGGAATTTTGACAGGGATATTTTTAGTAGAATATTCAAAAGATAATATTGTCAGAAGAATAATAAATCTTACAATAGTAAACCTTGCAGGAATACCAAGTATTATATATGGGCTTTTCGGAATGTCGTTGTTTGTAATATTTTTACAGTTTGGTTCTTCAATTTTATCGGGAGCACTTACTCTTGGAATAATGTGTCTGCCGGTAATTATTACAGCAACAAGGGAAGCACTTCTTGCAATACCAAAAGATTTGAGAGAAGCTTCTCTTGCTCTTGGAGCAACAAAATGGGAAACAACTTGGAAAATTGTTCTTCCTGCT
>UQXM01000165.1 GCA_900545035.1 uncultured Fusobacterium sp.
GGCTTTTAAAAAATATTTTAAAAATATAAAAAATTATTTTGTTATACCTGCTGTTGAAAATACAAAAGTTATTGGAAAAGTTAATTTTGATATCTTTGATTTACAGCCAATAAAAGTTTTACAATTAAATTATAAAACTTGTTTTTATATGTATTTAAAAAATTTATACTATAACGAGAAAGAGATGAAAAATATAATTTTATAATTATTTTAAAGGAGCATAAAAATGAGAGAAATTATTCCCGGAATATACAGACATTTTAAGGGAAAAAATTATAAAGTTCTGTATATTGCTACACATACAGAAACAAGAGAAAAATTGGTAATTTATCAGGCTCTTTACGGAGATTTCGGAATTTTTGCCAGACCATATGAAATGTTCGCTTCTGAAGTGGACAGAGAAAAATATCCTGATGTTTCACAAAAATACCGCTTTGAATTAATATAAAATCAGGGACTGAGTTTTTAATTCAGTCCCCATTTTATTATTTTTCAGTTTCTTTTATAATTCTGTTTTCTGTATTATATTCTCTGATTTTTCCTTTTTCGTTTCCGTTATAAATAATATAATCTATTTTTACTTTTCCGCTGCTGTATCTTTCCAAAATATACAATTCTTCTTTTACTCCTCCCTCTCTTGTATATTTCTTGGAAGCTTTCAATTTTTTATTGTTATCATAAAAATTCTCTTCAATAAGATTACCGTTTCTGTCAAATTTATTTTTTTGAATTGTGTTCATAATCTTTCCATCTTTAACTTCGACAACTTCTTGAATATCACCTGTTCCGTAACGAAAAACCGCTGTTCCTGTAAAAAGTTTATTCGTTATATAATCATAAATATCATTTCCGTCAACATACAAACGAAATTGAGCATTTACAGGCTCTCCTTTTTTCCCCTCAATTTCTTTCAAAGAAGGATATCTCACACTATCAGAATCCAGCCATCCATTTCCAGGAACTGAATACTTGTATTTTCTGGCAGCGTCGTCCAAATAACCGGTAATTTTTTCATATTCTTCTTTTTCTTTTACAGCATCATTATCGTTTTCTGCAATATATTTGTTCAATCCCTCATATATTTTATTTATCTCTTCTCTGGCATCTTTTTTTCTCAGAATTTCAGCCTTATAGACAAGAGAAAATTTTTCCTCTCTGCTCAGCTCTTTAAAGCTTCCGCAGGAACACATCAGAAAAGCTGTTGTCAAAATAACCAATAATTTTTTCATAGTTATTCCTCCTCTGCTGTTTTTTTCTTATTTATCAATATAAAAGAAATTATCATCAGCACAAGAGCAACAAAAAATCCAAACCAAGCATAAGAAAGCCCCACATATTTTCTTACTTCACTTTCTATTCTCATAATTTGGAAAAATACATATGCAAAAGTTACTGCAAACAATCCTGCCGAAATAGAAACGGCTGTTTTCAAATAAAGATATTTTTTATAAAAAGCTGTGTAAGCTGTAAACAACCCGCTCATCACCATAAGCAGAATTACAAATCTTATCATAAACATTTTACCTGTCATATCCAAAATATCACTGTAAGCTTCCAATTCTGAAAGGTTGAAAAATCCTATTCTGATACTTCCAAAAAAAGGAACATTGGCACCCACAACAGGAAGAAGAGCCGAAACAGCAAATAAAATTCCTCCTGCTGTACCAATAAGATTGTAATTCTCTTCTTTTACATTATTTCCAATTTTATCTTTTATCATTTCCTCTGACTTTGAACAAATTTTTTCCACATTTTCTTTAAAAGATTTATCACGAAGAGTGTCAAAAGTATTTTTTAAATTTTCTTTATCAATTATAGGTTTTGAAATATTTTTGGGAGAAACAAAAACAGTGAACTCTCCCTCCTGCAATAATTTTTGTACCTGAACTATTCCCATAGGAACAGGCAGTTCTATTTTTTCATCTTTCAATTCCTGAATTTTAGTATTCAGCATTCCCCCTGCCACTTTTTCAATACTTTCCTCTTTTTCTGCTACACTACTTATCCCTTCAAAATCAGGAAACTTTATTAAAAATTTTTTATTTTCAAGCTGTTTTACTATTGCTATATATTTTTGATTTTTTTCCATTTTTCTCTCACCTCTCTATTTTTTAATACTCTGTCTTGTTTGTCTTGGTTTTGGACTGGCAGGATTTACTGCTTCTGTTTTTGAAGTTTGTATTTGTTGTTTCTGTACAGATTTCTGCTGTACTTTTTTGGCAGAAGATTTTTGCTCCACTGCTGATGATTTTATATTTCCCGATGTGGCTATAAGTTTTCCGTTCATATATACACGAGTTCTTACTTGTTCCTGTACCAGTCTTAAATCTTTTTTGAAACGATACTCATCATGCCATCCTCTTATTGTATGTGCTCCGCCGCTGTAAACACTTGTTGATATTACTGCTTTATCAACAATATTTCCGTAAAGGTCGTATACAGGAAAATCTATTATTATATCCATTCTTGAATTTGTTTTATTGTAAAAAACAGCTGATGCCCATACTTCAATTCCTGCATTGTCCACATATTTTATATCAAACTTATAATTATCCATTTCAAAATATTTTGATTTCGGCACAGCAGGAAATATTGTGGCAGGTTTGCTCGCTGCCAATTTATTTACAAAATCAGACACATTATTTATTCCTGTTTCCAAAGTATCTGAAATTGATGTCATTACATTGTTTACATCTGCACTGCTGCATCCGCTCATACATAAAGCCAAAAGTAAATTTAAAAAAATCACAGCTTTTTTCATAATTCTCCCCTCTCATAAAAAATTATTGTCTTTCCCCGTTTATATATTTATAAGTTTCTTTTCTGCCATCTGCATAAATATATTCAGCTTCTCCCTCAAGAACTCCGTTTTTATAGTTGTATATCTCTTTATCTCCGTTTGAAAAATAATATGCAGCTTTTCCTTCAGGAACATCATTTTTATAAATATATTCCTCTTTGTCCCCATTGTTGAATAAAATTTCTGCTGCTCCCTCCTTTATTCCTTTTTTGTATGTATAAGTTTGTTTCACTCCGTCAGAATAAACAAGTTCTGCTTTTCCGTCATATTTATTGTTTTTTATTTTTTCTATTGTTTCGGTTGAAATTATTTTTCCTTTTTCCAAAACAGTAACAACAACTGTTCCGTTTTTCTTATAATCTTTAGTTCCTGTAATTTCTCCTCTGTTATTTTTTATTTCTTCAACTTTTAAACTATCACTTTCTGATTTTATACTGCTTAATCTGGTTTCGACTTTTTTCATATCCAAAGGCTCATATTCTTTGGCAGTTTTTCTTTCAGATACATTTAAATCATATTTAAAACTGTCTAAAACATCTCCCACAAATCCAAAATTTGTTGTTTTTTTCTTGGCAAAAGGATTTCCGGACATTATTCCTGAAATAAGTCCTGCTGTAAAAACAGCCGCTGCAATCCCTGCCAATAACTTTTTCTTTTCATTCATACAAACATCTCCTTGTCAAAATGATAATTTATGAACTTCTTTATTTTTTTTATTATAGCACTGTCATAATTTTTCATCAAGTCCTAACATTAGTTTTTTTTTTTTTTACAACAAACAATACAATCTTTTTATAAAATCATATAAAAAAATAGAGGCTACTGCAAAATTTTAAAATGCAGTAACC
>UQXM01000166.1 GCA_900545035.1 uncultured Fusobacterium sp.
TCCCGCTGTTATTCTGCTGTCGTCTCCTTTATCGCTCCAAAGCATTTCGTATTTTGTATCTACACCGATACCATTTTCATGGATATATTCTGCTCCAATTTGTACTTTTCCTCTTGATGAAGCTATTTCAGAATCTTCAAGAGTTAATTCTCTTCCATTTAGCATATATTTCGCATCACGGTCTTGATTTGAATTAGCCCAAGAATACTCAACACCTGCTCCTATTTCAAGATTTCCGCTTTCAAGAGCAAATTCTTTTATTACATTTACTCCTGTAATAAGTTCATATACATCTACATCTTGCTGAGATATAGTAAGTCCCATTTTTTTATTTTCTGCCTCTTCTTGAGTTATAAGAGTAAGAGCTGCTCCAACAACAGGTTGAACTTTTAAACCTTCAGCAACATAATAATCTTTTTTAGCTTTTAATACTGCTGACACAGCCTTAGAGTCTGCTGTTCCGTCTACAAGTGCATCTGCTGTTCCAACTTCCGGAACTTCAAAACTGTTTTTAAGTTTAGAATCCAAATCACTCTTAACAATTCCAAAGCTTCCTAAAACATCAATACCTTCTGCTGTTCTATGTTTAAAATATACTCCTCCATAGTAGTTATCCCCTGAAAGTTCTCCACCATCATTGATATCTACTTTTGTATCTCCTTTTCCAAACACAGCTCCGTAAGATGTGCTGTCTGTCATTCCGTATTCAATCATACCAACTGTACCTGTAATATCTCCGTCGTATCCTTTAACTTCGCTTCCTCCGTCAAATTCAGTATCAGAGTTTATATATTTACCGTAGGCAATCCATTCACCTTTATCGGCTCTGTCTTTAAATTCAGTTACACTGCTTAAATATGTATCAACGATATTTTTAGTAACAACATTTCCTGCTGTATAGTATGCTTTAGCTGTATTTTTTGTACTTTTTACAAGATTAGCAATTCCTTTAGAAGTTTCAAGTTTATTTAATCTGTCTGTTAAAGCTTGATTGCTTCCTACTCCTGCAAGTATAGCTTCATAAACAGGAGCATAACTTCCTATTCCAAGTTCATCAGCTGATTTTACTCTAAGAGTTACAGAGTTGTCTTCATTTTGACTTACTTCAAATATTCCTGAAGCAGAAAGTTTAGTATCTTCTTTTACAATATCTTTTGTTGTTTCATTTTCTTCACTTTCCACATCATATTGTCCAAGTTCAAATTTTGAATTTGTTGTAAATGAATCGCTGTTTATTGCAAAATTTTCTCCCATTTCATATTTTATTCCGCCTTTTGCAGTAACAGTCATATCATTTCCGGAAGTGATTTTATCAAGAGAAGTTGTAAAATCTCCGTTTCCTTTGTTATTGTTCATTTCAGCAGTAAGTTTTCCACTTACATTAAGATTTACAGGATTTGCATTTACAGCTTTAGAGCTTCCATTGTTATCTTTGAAAGTAATCTCTGCATTTTCTCCAATATGCCAATCTCCATTAAGAGCAATATTTTCAATGTTATTTACTTTGAAATTAAATATATTTTTAGAAATTTCCAGCTGAACATCTTCTTCACCTTCAGGTATTTCAGGTATATATGGATTTATAACTAAAGTGTCATCTCCTAAATTTCCATCAATAACTTTTGAATATTTTGTATCATTAGTTACTGTCAGCTTATCATTTCCTTGTCCTAAAACAATTTCATCTGCTATATTATTTATATTTTCTACTGTCATGTCAATATCATATTTAGATTTTTCTGCGTCAAAATTTTCTACAAAAGCATTTTCTTTTATTACAATTGTATTAATAATATCTTTGTTTCCATTTGTAAATTCAAGATTAAGATTTTCTATTTTTACATTGTCAAAAGTAGCATTTGTATAATTTTCTTCTTCCGTTAAGAATAATCCATTACTATTTCTCAGAAGAACAGTCCCTATTTCCCCTGTTATTCCCTCAGTATTTTTAATACCTATAAAAGACATTGTTCCAGATTGTCCTGATACATTTCCTACAATTTGAGCATTACCTGATACTGTTAGAGAACCTCCATTAAGTTCTACTGCATTTACATTTCCTATACCATTATTTAATGCTACTATTTTAGTGTTTCCACCTATTGCCAAATCTTTTCCATCAAGTTCAAGTACATTTCCATTAGCATCATTTACAAAATATCCAAGCATCTCCACATCTTTAAGGAATAATTCTTTATCTCCAGTATATTTAAATGCCGTTTTATTATCTGTTCCATTTTTTCCATCTATAACAGCTATCAAATTTTTATTTTCTAAAGCCCCTTTATCACTTAAATCACTATCTTTTATTTCCATTCCATTACTTGTGAAAGTAGCTTTTCCTGCTTCAATTTTATTTTCTGCAACAGTATTTTCTTGCCCTTTTGCTAAACTGTAGTCTGCATTAACTACAACACCTTTATTATTTCCTAATTTAAAATCACTATTTGAAATATCATTGTTATTTGTTGCAAGAATTACAAGACCTTTGTTTTCTACATTATCACTGAAAATATTTTTATTATTTCCATCAGTTTTTATAACAACTCCATAGTTAATTCCAGTATTTTCATCTACAGTTTCAATAGCATAATCTTTACTTTCTATAATTCCATAGTTTTCTGCTGTATTTCCTGTTCCTGCTGTGATAGACTGTCCCTTAGCTTCATTTTGAATTAAACCATAGTTAATTAATTTAGAAGTATTTACAGTTGCACCAACATTATTTGCAGATACATTTATTTTTTGTCCTACATCTTTTGCTTTTATAATTCCATAGTTATAAAACTCTGCATTATTTGTTGAAAGATAATCTTTATTAACACTAACTGTGTCTACATCTATAATTTGCCCTATGCTTCCTTTAGTGGTATTATCAATAACTCCATAGTTTTTTCCAATATTTTTATCTCCACTAAATATTTTTTGAGTTCCATTAAGAATAAGTCCTCTGTTATCTAAATATGAAGAACTTGAATTTCCTAATATTGCCTGTCCATTTCCTGCTAAAATTCCATAATTATATATTTCAGAACCCATACTCTTAGAGTTTTGAACATATTGTGAACCAAATCCAGCTGTATCTGAAGCAATTATTATTCCTTTATTTACTACTGTACCATTTTTCACTCTTTGTCCCACTCTTGCATAAATAATTCCTGTATTTGTTACTATCCCTTGAGTAGTGTCCGTTGCTACTATTCCACTCGCAACGATACCATCATTATCCATATTTGTTAATGTTGTTGTATATACTTTATCTTTATTTTTTTCAATAGTATCTAATGCTGTATTTAAATATTCTTTTGTAATGTCAGATAAATCATTGCTATTTATTACTGTTGTTGGATTTTTACCACCAAAATTTGTTAATGTAATAGTTGTATTTTTATCTGCACTTTTTACCCCAATACCTCTTTCACCTTCAATACTTGATATTGTTTTATCAGTTAATATATTCCCTTTAGATATTCCTGTTAAAGACTCTTTTGCTATTTCAAAATCATTCATCTCTTCCACTGGTTTTTCTGCTGTCCCCTCAGCAAAAGCAAAAGCTCCTGTAATCAAAAATGCAACCACAAGACCTAAAGTTATTCTTACTTTTTGTTTTAAATAGTGTTTTAATGAACTTTCAGCAT
>UQXM01000167.1 GCA_900545035.1 uncultured Fusobacterium sp.
AATACTAATCGAAGAAAAAAGACTTGAGGTTAGAAAAGAATTATTAAATGAAAAAATTATGTGTTATAAAAAAGAAAATTTAACAGAAATAAAAGAAAATGTAGTAGATAAATCTTCGCCAATATCAATGTCAATAGAAGATATAGTAAAAAAAATAGATAGCAATAGATTTTTAATAAGACCTGATTATCAAAGATCAGAAGTTGGAAATCAAAATTCAGCATCTTATTTATTAGAAAGTATTATGTTAGGAATAAAAATACCACCTATATATGTATATAAAAGAAAAAATAATGTCTCAGAAGTTATTGATGGACAGCAAAGAATATTATCGATGCTTGCTTTTTTAGGTAAAGAATATTTAGAAGTTGATAACAAAAGGATTAACACTATAAAACATAAATTTAAATTAAAAAATTTAAAAGTGTTAACAGAATGTAATGGAAAAGATATAGACAATATAGAAGAAAAATATAAAAAGAAAATTTTAAACTTTCAACTTGATGTAATAGAAATAGCTGAAGAAAAAAATCAAAACTTTAATAATATTGACTTATTTTTGCGGCTAAATATAAAACAATATCCAATTAATCCAAATTCATTTGAAATGTGGAATGGATATGGATACAAAGAAGCTATAATGAAAATAAAAAATATAGCAAGTAATGATAAAGGAGTAATTTTTTCAAGAAATAATAGAAGAATGAAAATAGAAACATTAATAACTTCTTTAGCTTGTTTAGAATATAAAGAAAAACATGGGAAATCTCCGTATGATTTACTTAGTATACTCTCAAAAAATAATAAAGTTTTAATAAGATTAAAATCTAGAGAAGCAATTACAAATATGTTAGATTTTATTTCTGAAAATGAAGATAAAAGATTTTTAAATGCAATAGAAAATATAGAAAAATTTATAAATAAAATTCAAATTTTAATAGAAGAAGATTCAAAGAATCTACTTAAATTATTTGTAAGCAATACCTCTAAAAGAGGTAAAAAAGATCAAAATTATTATTTATTGTGGTTAATTTTAAGGAAAATAAAAACAGAAACATTAATTATAAATAAAGAGAAGATATTTAAATTAATTGCTAAAATATTTAAAAAATCTCAAGAAAAAATAGAAAGAAAGGATTTTATATATATGATAGAAAATATATATGAAAATTATGATAAATATACATTACCTTTTTGAGAAAAATGATTATATTATTTTTTAAGTGTAATTTAAGTGGTCATTTATTGAAAAAACAGAAGAATAAAATATATTTTAATAGCTCTTATTTATGAATTAATAAAATTTTCAGGAATAATTAATAGAAAAATGGAAATAGGTTATATGAAAGGTTGGGACAATTAGCAATAGAATGTGGAGAAAGACTGAAAGGCTTTTAATTTCCTTTCAGTCTTCAAAACAATTTAAAAATTAATAATCAAGAGATGATAAATACACAAAATTACTTACAATCTTGGTATTTACTTTATAACAAACTTCTTAGTTTTGCTTTATTATTTAAAACAATGCTTCCTCTTGAAAGAGCAACCATTCCTTCTGTCTGAAAATATTTCAACATTCTTGAAACAACTTCTCTGGCAGTTCCCATGTTTTTGGCAATATAATCATGAGTAAGAGTGAGAGTGTCACTTTTGACGGAGTCAGATTGTTCAAGAAGAAAAATTGCCAGTCTTTTATCAAAACTCATAAAAACAATTTGCTCCATTATCCACATGGCTTCTGAAAAACTGCTGTTTATTATACTGTTCGTAAATCTTTCCACAATAATATTTTTATCTTTCAGCTCTTTGTAGCTATATGGATTTATAAGATATATTTCACTTTCTTTTTCTGCATCAACCATTACATCAAAACGAATATTGTTTAAAATACAGGCTGCCGAAAGCATGCATACCTCATAAGGATTCAGCTTATAAAGAGTAATTTCTTTTCCTTCGGGAGAAACCATATATACTCTCAGCTGTCCTGTTTTTACCACAAGCACTCCTGTACATTCTGTGGAATCATGAATATTTTCTCCCTCTTCATACTTTATAAGAGAACTTCCTGTAAGAATGATTTTTCTTTCATCTTCCGATATTTTTTCCCAGAAAGGAAATGCTTTTCCGAAAAAAGTTCTGCTGTCAGTCATAATAATTCTCCTTAATTAAACTAGTAAATTTACTAAAAACCCCCGGCATTAAAATTTAATTTCTCAGCCGGGAGCATTTTAATCTGTTTTTATTTAAAATTAAATATTGTAAAGAGCCATCATTCTCTTCATTCTGTTTACAGTTCTTTCTTTTCCTATTATAGAAATCAGATTGTAAAGGTCAGCACCTTTTGGAAGTCCTGTAAGTACAGCTCTTAAAGGCATATATACTTTTGCAGGTCCTTCTCCGATTTCTTCAAGAGTATCTGTAAGAAGTTTTTTAGCATCGTCAATAGATATATCTTCTGTCGGATATTCTTCAATTTTTTTCAAGAACAATTTTATTGAGGCTTTTCCTGTTTCATCTTGAATACCGTTGTACAATCTTTCGATTCCTTTTCTTTCTTTTTTATCCATATCTTCTGTAATTTCAGGAAGAGTATATTCATCTTTAAAGTAAACCTCTGATTCGTCAGCAAGTTCTTTTAAAGTATGTGCATGTTCTCTTAAAATTTCAACTATTTTTTCAAGAGATTTCATTTCTTTTTCAGAAATCTCCTCTCCTACAAATCCTTTCGCTCTGAAGAATGGCACAGTAAGTTCTGTAAGCTCTTTAAGATCTTTTAATCTCATGTGTTGATTATTTATCCATCCAAGTTTTACAAGGTCGAACACAGGTCCTCCAAGAGAAACATTGTCTATATTGAAAGTATCTTTAAATTCCTGTAAACTGAATATCTCTTTTCCGTCTTTGAAAGAGTATGCCATAAGTCCAAGGAAGTTTAAAAGCCCTTCTTTTAGATATCCGTTATCTTTATACCAGTTTAATGAAACAGGATTTTTTCTTTTTGAAATTTTTGTTCTGTCGCTGTTTCTTAAAAGAGGCATATGGATAAATTCAGGCTGTTCCCAACCAAATGCTTTGTATAACTGGATGTGTTTAGGAGTAGAAGATATCCATTCTTCAGCTCTTATAACATGAGTAATTCCCATTAAATGATCGTCAACAACATTTGCAAGATGGTATGTAGGGAAACCGTCAGCCTTTAATAATACTTGGTCATCTATTTTACTGTTTTCAAAAACAATATCCCCTCTTAATCTGTCATGGATAACAGTTTCTCCTTCGTAAGGCATTTTCAGTCTTATAACATAAGGTTCTCCTGCTGCCAGTTTAGCTTCTATTTCCTCTTTAGTAAGGCTTCTGCAGTGCCCATCATATCCTGGAGCTTTTTTCATAGCCTTTTGTCTTTCTCTTAAATTGTCAAGTCTTTCAGGAGTACAGAAACAGTAATAAGCTTCACCTTTTTCTACAAGCTGTTTAGCATAATCTCCGTATATTCCAAATCTTTCTGATTGTCTGTAAGGTCCGTAAGGTCCTCCGATATCAGGACCTTCTGCCCAATTCAGTCCAAGCCATCCAAGAGCGTCAAAAATCATCCTTTTCCACCTTTCGGTCACTTTCATAAGTGAAAGTGCCGAAAGACT
>UQXM01000168.1 GCA_900545035.1 uncultured Fusobacterium sp.
TTTTTCATAGACAAATTTTAAAACTATTAAATATATAAAATATATAAAAAATTAAAAAATTTTTTTAAAATTAGATGAGTTTTCTTGAAAATTGGCATATAGATGATTTTAAAATATAAAGAAATAAGTTCTAAAAGGTAGAAAAACAGACACAAATGAATTTTAGTGTATGCTATCTTGACGAAATGAAATAAAAATGATATAAGTGATTAAATAAAAATAATAAAAATAATTAAATAAAAATGTGAATGAAAATAATTATTTTTTTAAATTAAAGGGGGTATTATAATAATGAAAGTAATTTTTTATGGAGTTCGTGATGTAGAGGTACCTATTTTTGAAGCTGTAAATAAGAAATTTGGATATGATATGACTTTAATACCAGAATATCTGACAGATGAAGCTACAACACGAAAAGCTGCAGGAAATGATGCTGTAGTTTTAAGAGGGAACTGTTTTGCTACAAAAGAAAGACTGGATATTTATAAAGAAATGGGAGTAGAATATGTTTTGACAAGAACTGTTGGAGTAAATCATATTGATGTTCCTTATGCAAAAGAATTAGGATTAAAAACTGCTTATGTTCCTTTCTATTCACCAAATGCAATTGCAGAATTGGCACTGACTCTAGCAATGTCTTTACTAAGAAATGTGGCATATACTGCAAATAAAACAAAAGAAAGAAACTTTATTGTAGATAAACAAATGTTCTCAAAAGAAGTAAGAAATTGTACTGTTGGAGTTGTTGGATTAGGAAGAATAGGAATGACAGCTGCAAAACTTTTCAAAGGATTAGGAGCAAATGTTATTGGATATGATTTATTCCCTAAAACAGGAGTAGAGGATATTGTAACACAAGTTTCTATGGAGGAATTATTAGAAAAATCTGACATTATTACTTTACATGCTCCTTATATCAAAGAAAATGGAAAAATAATTACAAAAGAAACTTTAGCAAAAATGAAAGATGGAGTTATCTTGATTAATACAGGAAGAGGAGAATTGGTAGATACTGGTGCTTTAGTAGAAGCTTTAGAAAGTGGAAAAGTATCTGGAGCTGGAATTGATACTTTGGAAAATGAAGTGTCTATTTTCTTCAAAGATTTTGGAAACAACAAATTAGAAGATCCAAATTTTGAAAAATTGGTAGAAATGTATCCAAAAGTATTGATTACTCCACATATAGGTTCTTATACTGATGAAGCTGCTTTAAATATGATAGAAACAACATTTGACAATATAAAAGAATATTTAGAAACTGGAGATTGTAAAAATAAAATAAAATAGTTTTTCTATTATTTACTGGATAGTGTAAAAAAAAATAAAAGAACAGGGGGAGATTTGCATAGACAAAGCTCCCCTTTTATTTTAAAATAAAAATAAAAATCTGAAAATTAGAAGAGAGGAAACAGAATGGATTTTAAACAACATTATAAAATAAAATTACGAGAATGGGCAGACAGCTCTTTATGGGAAGAGGAGTTAAAGAGAAGAGGAATCTTATTTGAAAAAAAAGAATATTTTCCTGGGTATGTTATTTATAAAATAGAAAACCCTGGTGATGAGATACTGCAAGAATTTTCTCAAAGAAAAGAGATTTCAAAATTTGAAGTAATGCATCATTATTTTTTAAATTTTCAAACTCGTGTTATGGAAGTACAAATGCCTTCTTATGAAAAAGTTTCTGGGAATAAAAAATATCCTATGGTTGGAGTTTTAGATAATGGAATTGCAAATATTGAAATGATGAGTTCTTGGGTGTATCGAGATGAAAAACAGTATTGTCCTGAAAGACAGCACCCTACTCATGGTAGTTTTGTAGCAGGAGTAATTTTATATGGAGATGAATTCAGTGATAAAAAATGGATTGCAGGGGAAAAAATTAAGATTTATGATGCAGCTATTGTACCAGATTTTAGTCTTTACCAATTGGAAGAAGATGAGCTTTTGTTCAGATTGAGAAGAGCAGTTGAGGAACATTCTTGGATTAAAATATGGAATTTAGCAATCAGCCTTCGTTTTGCTGTTGATTTAGAAAGAATCTCTGAATTTGGACTGTTATTAGATTATTTGCAGGAAAAATATAATATCATTATTTGTAAATCTTGTGGAAATGGGGAATTCACTAGAGATAAAGAGGAAAGAGGGAGTATTTTACAAGGCTCTGACACAATTCGCTCTTTAGTAGTCGCCTCGTGTAATCAAGAGGGGGAAGTTTCAAGTTTTAGTTTGAGTGGAAAAGGACATAAAATATTAGAAAAACCTGATATTGCTATGTATGGAGGAGATGTTTTCTGGGATCCAAATGGAAAACGAAAAGTATCAGGAGTTTATTCTTTTTCTCCAAAGGGAGAAATTGTAAGTTCTTTTGGAACTAGTTTTGCCACAGCTCGAATGACTTCTTTATTAGGAAATATTCTTTTTTGGAAAGAAGATGCTTCAGCCCTTTTTTTGAAAGCTATGGTAGTACAGACAGCAAGTCATGGAGAAAAATATTTTCTAGGTTATGGATGCCCTAAAGATACAAATGGCATTAAGAAAGAATATGAAAACTCATATGTTTTAGAGGGAACATTGTTGGAAGAAGAGAGAATAACAGTAGGCTATAAAAATGGAAAAATTCAATGTACTTTAAGTTCTGATGTTATTTTAGATTATCATCAGGAAGAGGACTATGTTCTTTGTGATATTAATTTAAGTTTTGAAAAAAATGGGAAAAAATATGAAAAAAAGAATATTTTTGGCGAGTATGAGAAACTTAATAATTTAAAAAAATATGAAATCCTAATGGAAGAAGAAGAAGGGGAAATAGAGATTATTTTTTCAAAAAGATGGAAAAAAGAAAAAGATAAAAAGAAAGATAGAGGACTTTCATATTGCTTTATTTTGAGAAAATAAAAAAAGTGAAAAAAAAAATGTGAATTTGAAATTTCACAAAAAAGTGAAAAAATTAAAACTACATTTTTTTGAAAATAGGTTGTATAATAAAAGGGAATTGGAAATAATAGTTTCATAAACAGAAAGACTGTTTTATTTTTGGAGGGAATTTCTTTGGCACTAAATAAAAAACATTTTGAAATTTTGAAGGAGTTAAAGAAAGAAGACGACTTAAAACGAATTGCGAGTATTTTTAATCAAACTGAAAGAAGTATTCGATATAAGATTGGAGAATTAAATGAAAATTTAGGTGAGGAAAAAATTTTCATAAAAAAAAGAAAAATATTCTGTCTTTTAGATGAAAAAGATATTTCTTCATTGATTAAAGGGATAAATGAATATAATTATGTTTACGAACAAAAGGAAAGAATAGATTTATTGATTTTAGAAAGTATTCTTCAAAAAGATGAATTTCAAATTGAAGAACTTGCAGATATATTACAGATAAGCAAATCTACATTGAGAGCAGATATTAAAATATTAAGTACCAAACTTTCTAAAATGGGTATTCTTTTAGAGCAATACCAATATAATAATAAAAAATGTCATTTGAGTTACAAAAATAGTGATTTAATTTATTACTTAGCAATCTTTTTATATCAATATGTTATTTTTGATGAAGGAGATAGCAGGGTAAGTTTTAAA